>JAPXRK010000007.1:0-17614 GCA_033813575.1 Synergistales bacterium | reverse complement strand
CCATGTGCGCCGTCCTTCCTTCCGGGACGACGACCTTTTCCTCGCCTACATCGCCGGAATGGACGCCTTCGCAAAGGGGCTCCGGATCGCCGCGAGCCTGCTGGAGAGCGGCGAGATCGAGGAGTTTGTCGAAAAGAGGTACGGGAGCTTCGCCTCCGGCATAGGGAAACGGATCCTGGACGGAACGGCGGGATTCGAGGAACTGGAAGCCTACGCCCTGGCCAACGGCCCGGTTGAGAATACCTCCGGCCGGCAGGAGCTGCTGGAATCAATTCTGAACAGGTACGTGCTGAATTCAGGGGCCCGCTGAAGGGAGCGGAACAAAAAAAGAACGGGGCGGGAGAATTCTCCCGCCCCGTTGTGCTGTTTCGGTCACTGCATGCGCTGGTACATCACCGCCATTCCCGTCGCGGCGTCGGTGATGGTGAAGGTGAGCCCTCCCGGCCCGAGCTGGAAATAATAGGTGAAGGGCATCCCCATCTGGTTCTGGCCGTACATCATGTTCCCTTGGATCTGGAACACCCCGGCCTCGAAGGGAACACCGTTCATCCACGACTGGTACTGGTTCCCCTGGACCTGCATCACCACCTGCTGTCCGTTGAGGATCGCTCCCCACACCCCGGTGAGGTTGATGTACTGGACGGGCGGCTGGGGTTGCTGCGGCACCTGGGGCTGCTGGGGGAACTGGGGCTGCTGGGGGAACTGGGGCTGCTGCGGCACCTGAGGCTGCTGGGGAACCTGGGGTTGCTGCGGTGCCTGGGGCTGCTGAGGAACCTGCGGCTGGGGCGCCTGGGGCTGCCCGGAAGCCCGTTTGTAGATCACGGCGCTCACGGTGTCGGTGAATGTCGCAACCAGTGCGTCGGAGGGCTGATTGAATCCGAAATAGATGTGTACAGTTGGTCCGGATGCCGGCGTAATGGAGAGAAGGTTATCCTGTATGACGGCCTTTCCCTGGATTTTCGTCCCCTTGAGCGTTGTGTAGACCGCCGTCCCCTTGTTGATCTCGAGGAAGGTCCCGTCGTCGCCTTTCCAGTTTCCATCCATGTAGCCGGCGGGGAAATTGATCTCGTCGAGGGGCATCATGATGGTCTTCGCCATGGTGTAGCTGTCGAAGGTGGTCCAGAACCAGCTTTTTCCCTCGATGGCAAGAACGGCGAACCGGCGCTCCGTGGGCTGGTACTCACCCTCCGGCTCCTCCTTCGCGTATCCCGTCAGGATGGGCAGTCCCCGAGGCTCCCACAGGAGGGCGAATTCCGACGGTTTCTCCCCGAAGACCTCCGCCTTCGCGGGGAAGACATGGGGATTCTTCCCTGCCGGGCTGATGGTGATCACGTTCCCGGCCGGGGCGATGATCATCCCCTGGCCGTTCCGCTGGGCCACGGCAGTGAAGGCCGCATACTTCCCGGGCAGCTTCTCCGTTCCCAGGCGGTGGGTTTCGTCGAGCCTCGGGGTAATTTCCGGGTTGGCCGCCACGGTGACGGAAGGGCTCACCAGGCTTGTCCCGGCTCCGCCGATGGACTCGGCCTGGCCGATGATCCGAAGCGTTTTTCCGGCGGGGATCATTTCCAGGATGACGTCAAGGCCTTCTTCCCACTGTATGGCTTCTCCCGGTACGATCTTCACCTTGCCGTCGGGACCGAACTTGATGATCGAGGGTTTGAACACTCCTTCGGGGCTGGGTGTCACGTCGGAGATGGCCACCCCGTTTTCCGTGAAGACCACCGATGTCATGGCCACAATACCGTAGGTCTGGGTGTCCACCACCAGTTCCACCGGGATTTCTCCCCTTGTGGAGGAATCGGAATAGGTGCCGTCGATGGTGAAGTGGAACAGGTCGGACACGTCCCTGAACCGGGCGGTGACGGGAACGCTCTTTTTCCCGTTGGCTACCCTGTGGATGAGCCCCCCGACCTGGTAGAGCAGTTCGTTCCGGCCGTCCTGGAAGACCGGCGTCATGGCGTCGGAGATGTCCGCCGCCTCTTCCCTCCGTTTTTTGCCGCCCTCGGGATCGAGTTTTTCATCAAGAAGGATGGCGTCGGAGACGATGGTGTATTCCCCCTTGGGATTGTCCGTGTAGGCGAACCCGGCATATCCCCAGAGGATGGCCTTGCCCTCGATGGTCAGCTTGACGTAGCTGCTCCTCGGAAGGTTCGCCGACAGGGGGATGACCTCCGTCAGCGGGTCGAGATCGAAGTCCTTTCCTCCCTTGGGCTCGGTGACCCCCTGGCGGAGCTTCGGCGTGCCGAACTCGATGGAGACCACCTTGGGGGGAGTCATGCCGTCCTCTTTCTGCTTCCGGTAGAGGGCGGTCAGGGTGGAGACCCATCCCGTCTTCCCGTTGAAATCAAGCTCCGAGTATCCGCTCCGCAGGTTGTTCTCCCGCAGGGGAGCGTAAATGGAAAGCCCGTTGCTGAAGACGAGCATGGGACCCTTCTCCGACGCGATGATAAGTTCGCCGATGGTTTTCCCGAGAGCCGCGATCTCCTGGACGGGAGGGTTCGCCATGGTCTTTCCGAGACGTCCGAGCCAGTCCCTCAGGTCGATGCTCGAGAGGGCGCTGTCGTCCCGGAGATAGTCTCCCCTGCCGCCGTAGTTCTGGGCATAGAAGATGGTCCGGGTGATGTTCGCCCACTCTGCGGGAACCGTTTCCGCCAGCTTCCGGGAGAATGCCGCGAAGGCGGCCAGAAAGGCGTCCGTCTTCGAGAGATCGAAGGCCGTATACGCTCCGTCCTTCCGTCCGTTGTCCCGGAAGCCTCTCACACCGGTGCGGACCAGCTCGGCCGCTATGTCGGCGGTGGTTTTGCCGGCGCCGAAGAGGGGCAGTCCCTTCGTGTAGTCCATGCCCACGCCGGGAATCGTCGGGGCGGCCCCCACCATGTAGGAAGCGAAGGGGGCGCAGGCCGCCAGGGTTTCCGCCTGGCCCATGAGGCACATGTCGAAGAAGAGAAGATCCAGTTTCCCTCCTGGGAGACCGGACGAAACATTTTTCAGCACGTCCCGGAATTCGGTGAGGGTGATCTCGTCTGTGGCCCTGTCGGAACCGGGGGCGTCGTCGTCGTTGGCCATGTTGATCCATCCCGAACCGTGATCCCACATGAAGAGCGCCGTCTTCTTCGCGGGGAAGACCCGGAGGGATTCCCGGATGAAGCTCTCCAGCACCGCCGGGTCTCCGAGGTTCAGCTCGCCGAAGTCCGCCAGGAGCTGGGAGTCGATTTCATCCTCCCGGGCGGACTTTTTCAGCCGGAAGGCCCTGGTCCCCGTCCAGTCGCCCATGGCGGTGCTGAATTCCTTCGACCTGTCGAGCAGGACGATGACTTCCACCTTCGGGCCGGGGTATCCTTCCTCCAGCTCTTTCAGGTCTCTGAGGGAAAAGCCCTCGAGGTTGTTGTCCCCGTCGAAATAGGCGATGACGGTCCAATCCCTTTCTTCGGAGGGAACAGGTTCTCCGAAGGTGCCCGGGGCGACCGGAGCCCGAGGTGCGGGCTGAGGGGCCGGACTAACCGCCTGGGCTGCCGGATCGCCGGCCTGGTGTGCTGCAGGCGCCTCAGCGGAGTGGACGGGGAAAGAAAGGGGGACGAGGATGAAGAGGAGGGCCAGCAGGGCAGGGACAGGGAACCGGGAAATCCTTGGTGCTTTTCTCATGGTTTTCACCTTCTTTTGTGTTTTTTTCAAACAGTGGAACCGGTACCGGTTCATTGGCCGAAGACCACCTCCCCATGCAGGGAAAACTCAAACCGCCCCCTATCCCGGGAACCCGTCTCGCCGGGGAAAAAGCGGGGTGACCATGACGTAATGGTGGCACAGGGACGGTTTTATTTCAATATGGAAGATGTAAAAGGTTTGTAAATTTACTCTTATTAAAATGTAGTGCTTTTTTACAAGGCGTTCAGCGCTCTCCGGCTCAGCTCCTTTATCAGGGTGCATGTGCAAAGAGGTCAAGGGGTGGTATAATCCCCTCTATTATCCCGACCCCGGATCCTGGGATTTTCCTGTTTCCGCTCTCCTGTGCCGAAGGGACGGAACAGCCCGCGAACGGGATCCGCAGAATGAAGGAAAAACTTTGAAGGGACGTGGTGTGATGTTGAAACATTGGAAATGTGCCGTTCTTGCCTGCCTGGTTCTGTCTGCCCTCCTTGCGCCGGCCGCTTTTGCGGACGGGTATCCGTCCAAGGGCGTGACGCTCGTGGTGCCCTGGGGGGCGGGCGGGGTGACCGATGTGGCCGCCCGGGTCTTCGCCCCTCTGTTCGAGCAGTACCTTGGGGTTCCCGTGGTGATCCTCAACCGCCCGGGAGCTTCGGGAGCCATCGGCACTGAGTACGCCTACGCCAGGCCCGCGGACGGCTATACGGTCGTCTTTTCTGCGGAGACGCCGGCTACGTTCCGCGTCATGGACGTGAGCAAGCTTTCCTTTCATGACTTCGATCCCGTCATGCTGCTCTCCCATTCCGAGAAGATCATCGCCGTGGCCCCGGAGTCTCCCTACCAGACCCTCGCGGACCTGGTGAAGGACATCCGGGCCCGGCCGGGCAAGGTACGGTTTTCCTACAGCGGGGCGGGGGCGAGCGGCCACGTCCAGGCCCTCCTGATGATGCAGAAGAGCGGCCTTGACTTCTCCGCCACGCCCTTCGGCGGCGGCAACAACGCCCTCCTGGCGGTGCTCGGGGGTCAGGTTGACTTCACGTCCCCCAATATCGGGACAGTGAAGGACTACATCGCTTCAGGGAAGCTCAGGGCCCTGGCCGTCTTCGACAGGAAGAAGAGCGCCTATCTGCCCGACCTTCCGCCCATCACCGAGGCCATCCCGGGGATGGAGTCCTTCCTGCCCCTGGATTACCCCAACTGTCTCATGGTGAAGAAGGGGACGCCGGAAGACGTGACGGCGAAGATCACGGAAGCGGCGTCGAAGGCCGTGGCCGATCCAAGGTGGAAGGAATTCCTCGAGAACAACTGGTACGTGGGACTCGATTCGGTGAGAGGGCAGGATATGCTCTCCTACTGGGACACGTGGGCTTCCGTGGTTGGGTGGGTGCTCCAGGACGCCGGGGTGGCGAAAAAAAGCCCCGAGGAGTTCGGCATACCCAGGCCGTAGCGTAGCGAATACGCGTTGGGGCCCCTTCGGAAGAAGGGGCCCCTGTTCCATGAAAGGAAGGAAAACATGACGAATGTCCCCTCTCCCTGGGCCGGGAATATCCGGAACGGGATCTTTTTTCTCGCCGTGGCCGCCCTTTTCGGCCTGCAGGGATTCGCCGTCCACGACGGCGGACAGTGGAGCCTTTCACCGGCGCTCTTCCCCCTGATCCTTTCAGGAGGGCTCGCCCTCCTCTCCGCCGGTCTCATCGGGCAGGCCATCCTCAGGATCCGCACCGGGGACGAAAGCGCTTCCCGGAAGGATGGAGCCCCTGCTTCACCGATGCGGGCTGCCCTGACGTTTCTCCTGTGTCTTCTCTATGCTTTTGCGCTGCCCAGGGCGGGTTTTCTGCCGGCGAGCGCCGTCTTTCTCGCCCTGTTCTGCCTTCTTGTCGGTGAACATCGCCTGTGGGCGGTGGCCGCCCTGTCTCTCGTCTCCCCGGCGGCGATTTTCCTGCTGTTCCGCCATGGGCTGAACGTGCTTCTTCCGTAGGGGGCGGGACCGATGGATCTCCTCGCCTCCATGCTGTTCCAGGTAGACCTCACTTTTATCCTGCTGATCTTCGGTGGCGCCTTTGCCGGACTGTTCGTCGGCGCCATTCCGGGGCTTTCCGTCACCATGGCCACGGCGCTGTTGGTCTCCATAACCTTCACCTGGACGGTGAAAAACGCCCTCGCCGTCATTCTCGGGGTGTTCGTTTCCGGGGTCTACGCCGGGGCTGTGTCCGCCATCCTGATCAACATTCCCGGCGCTCCCTCGTCGGTGGTCACCACCCTCGACGGGTACCCTATGGCCCGGAAGGGTGAGGCGGCTCTCGCCCTGTGGGCGGCCACGTTCCACTCCTTCATCGGCAGCGTGTTCGGCTTCCTGGTGCTCATGTTCGTCGCCCGGCCGCTGACGGATTTCGCCCTCTCGTTCAGCGCCATGGACTATTTCCTCCTGGCCCTTTTCGGCCTCACCACCATCGGGACGCTGACGGCGAAGAACTACCTCAAGGGGGGCATCTGCGCCATCCTTGGCTTGCTGCTGAGCATGGTGGGCATCGATCCCTTCTCCGGCACAGCCCGCTATTCCTTCGGCCTGACCGACCTGCAGGGAGGCATTCCCCTCATCGCCGCCCTTATCGGGCTGTTCGGGTTCGCCGAGGTGCTGGACCAGGTCGCCCGGGGGACCATGAGCGCCATTGCCGAACAGGCCGGAAGGATGCGCTGTTCCTTTCGGGAAATGATCCCCTATCTGCCCCTGTCGCTCCGGTCGTCGGTCATCGGGACGTTCATCGGCGCCCTTCCAGGGGCAGGGGGGCCGGTGGCCTCCATTATCGCCTACGACCAGGCCCGGAAGTCGGTGAAGAATCCCACCCGGCCCTTCGGTGAAGGGGCAATTGAAGGGGTCATCGCCAGCGAGGCGGCCAACAACGCCTGCATCGGCGGGGCGCTCATTCCCATGCTCACCCTCGCCGTTCCGGGGGATGCCGTCACGGCCGTCATGCTGGCGGCCTTCTACGTCCACGGCCTCCAGCCGGGGCCCCTTCTGTTCGTCCGGACGCCGGAACTCTTTTCCGTTGTGCTCGCCGCGGGGTTCATCGCCTGCTTCGCCATGCTCGCGCTGGGCATGACCGTGGTTCCCCGCCTGTCGGGAATCGTCCTTATCCCCAAGCGGATCCTCATGCCCCTGGTGACGGTTCTCTGCGTTGTGGGGACCTACGCCGTGAACTCGAGCATGTTCGACGTGGGGCTCATGTTCTGCTTCGGCCTCGCGGGCTTTCTGATGAGGAGCAGGGGGTACCCGGCCGCACCGATGGTGCTCGGCCTCGTGCTGGGAGAGATGATGGACTCGAACCTCCGGAGGGCTGTGAACATGGCCCTTGCGGGGGACAATATCATCGCGGAACTGTTCGGCCGCCCGACGACCCTAGTGCTTTCCTTCCTCGTGGTTTTTTCCGCCCTCGCCGCAGTGCCGGCGGTGAAGGAGCGCATCGGGGCGGCGGCCTCCCGCGTTCTCTCGGTCTTCGGACCGGGCGGTGACGGAAAGTAAGCAGGGCCGCCCCGCGGCGGCCCTGCTTTATTCCAGGACGGCTCCTTCGTCCAGCAGGTTTTTCCGGAGAAGATCCCGGTCCAGCTCCCGGGGGAGACTGCCGGAGCGGAGGGCGAGCCGGGCTGCCGTCCCGGCGGCGTGCCCCGTGGCGAGGCACTGCCCCATGACCCGGGAGGATGCATAGGCCCCGGAAGTGACGGAGATGTTCCTTCCCGCGGCGAGGACATTGTCCATTCCCCTGGGGAGGAGAGCGCGGTAGGGGATGGTGTAGTCCTTTCCGCTCCACCGGTAGACAAGGCGGTTCCGTTCCAGGTCGTGGTACTCCATGGGCCAGGAGCCCACGCAGACGGCGTCGGGAAAGAGCCTGCCCTCCATGATGTCCTCTTCCGTGAGGGTGCAGGCGCACTCCGTCCGCGACGCTTCCCTGACGCCGAGGGCGGGGGCGATGCAGGACAGAACGGCCTTCTCGAACCCCGGAACGTATTTCCGGAAGAACCGGGCGTTTTCCAGGACCTTTTCCCGTCCCCCGGTCAGCCCCGCGGTGACGTCCCCCGGAACAGCGGGGTCCGCCTTCACCCAGTTGGCGTTCACTATGGCGGCGGTGCCGCAGGGGAGGACGGTGAGAACGCCGTTGCCCCGCTCCTGGGTGATGTCGCCCTTCTCCCTGGCCTCCGCCATGAGTTCGGCGATCCGGTCCTTGCTCACGGTCCTGGCCCTTTCTCCGTCCACGCTGTCCATGCGGAAGACCAGAGTCGCCGCCTGGAGTTTCCCCCCTTCCGGGGAAAGGACGGCGCCGGATGGGGCGTGAGGGGCGAGAAGGGCCTTTCCTGCGGCGTCGACGGCTATCCTCGGCAGGATGATGGTCCGGCTTCCGGATTCGGTGTTCACCGTTTCGACGGAACGGAGCCTACCCCCGTCGAAGGATGCGCCGGTGACGAGGGTGGAGAGGAGGAGCTCCGTTCCGCTGCGGAGGACCATCCGGTCGAGGGCGCAGGCGAGAAGCTCGGGATCGCAGATGTCGCTCCTGTGGGTCTTCCGGTTCACTCCCTCCTCCAGTCCTCCGAGGCTTTTCAGTTCGGCGGCGAGGGCGTCCCGGGCTCCCCCGGAGATCTTGCGCCGCTCCCCGACGGAGGAATAGCATCCGCAGAGGGTGCTCACAAGGCCGGTGGTGGCCGTCCCGCCGAGGCGCCCCGATTTTTCGGCCAGGACGACCGAAATCCCCGGGGCTGACGCGGCCCACGCCGCCGCAGCCCCGGCGGAACCCCCGCCGAGGATGAGAATGTCGCAGGACAGGGTGGAAGATGATCCGTTCATGGACATCACTCCGTTCTGAAAAGAGTGTTTTTCTTTCATGCCGCAGGCCTTCCCGGGAACGGGGGGTGCGGCAGGAACACAAAAAGAGAGAAAGGTTTCCGTTTCCGTAGAAAAATGATTCCATGAAACGGCATTTTGTACTATGATAACAGATTGTGAGAGAGCATGAGCGTTGCCATACCTTTGCAGGAGGCGAATGCGCCATGGCGAAAATGCCGCAGGAAAAACACCCACCAACCGAAGGAAGTCCCCCGAACGGGACCGGAGCCTTTGCCCCCGGAAACGGTGTCCAGGACGGGGATGAAGCTTTCTGCCCCGCGGCTCTCCGGGGTATCTCCCAGAGAAAAATGAAAGACCGGTGGATCGAAAACCTGTCCGCCAACCTGCACGGGTTGCTCTTCCAGGTGAGGCGGGCTCCCTCCGGCAAAGATCTTATCGCCTGCATTGGAGGAACCCTTGCTTCCTATTTCGGTTTTAGCCCAGACAATGCCCCGGTAGACAGGGATGCTTTTTTCCGGAACGTCTCTCCCGGCGACCTTGCAGGGGTTGTCCGGTCTTTCGATGAAGCCATGGAAAAGAAGAGCACCTGGAGGTGTGAGTTCCGTCTCGAACTTCCTGAGCGCCGCCGGTTTTTCGTCGAGGGAACGGCGTCACCGACGGAGGAGCCTGAGGGCAGCCTTCTGTGGCACGGGTTCCTCGCGGATGTGACGGAGAGGAAGGACCTCGAGGAGAGGCTGAAAGACCAGCTGGAACTCCAGGAGCAGATCTTTGCCACCATCCCCGTGCCCCTCGTCCTCAAGGATCATTCTTCACGGTTCCTCCAGGTCAACGAGGCTTTCGCAGATTTCGTGAACAAGCCCAGGGAGGACATCCTGGGAAAGGGCCCCCATGAGGTCTTCGGCCCGGAGCTGGCCGAGCTGGTCTTCCGGGAAGACCGGGAAATTCTCCGGACAGGGGAGACGAAGATGGACCTTGAGCGCCGGGTGACTGATGGTCACGGCAGGCTGATGTGGCTGAAATCATACAAGGGACCCATCCGGAACAGCCGGGGAGAGATCGTGGGCATCGTGGGGGGAAACATGGACATTTCCGCCGTGAAGGACGCGGAAGAAGCCCTCAGGGAGAGTGAAGCCCGCTGGAAGTTCGCCCTGGAAGGATCGGGGGCGGGGGTCTGGGATCTCGACGTCCGGACCGGCGATATCTTTTTTTCGAAACAGTGGAAGGCTTTGCTTGGCTACGAAGACCACGAGGTCCGGAATTCCCTGGAGGAATGGAAGAGACTGATCCATCCGGACGACGCAGAAGGGACCTTCCGGCAGATTGAACTTACCCATGAGAAGAATCTGGACGTCTGTTCTGCCGAGTTCCGGATGAAGCGGAAGAACGGGGAGTGGGCGTGGATTCTCGGCATGGGGAAAGTGGTGGAGCGGGACGGAGACGGGAAGCCGCTCCGGGTGATCGGCACCAACACGGACATCACTGAAAGGAAGAATGCTGAAAAGATCATCTTCCACCAGGCCACTCACGACGCGCTCACCGACCTGGCCAACAGGTCCCTGTTCAATGACCGTCTCGAGATGGCCATGGCCGAGGCCAGGCGGTGCGGGAAAAAAATCGGGGTTACTTTTCTCGACCTGGACAATTTCAAGAAAGTGAACGACGCCCTGGGGCATCCGGCGGGAGATATGCTGCTTGTAAGCGCTGCAGAAAGGATGCGGCGGACGCTCAGGGATACGGACACCCTGGCCAGAATCGGGGGGGACGAATTTGCCTTTCTTTTCCCCCTGGTGGAGGACCGGGCCGAGGTGGAAGCCGTGGCGGCCCGGATTCTGGAAACGCTCTCCGCGCCGTTCATCATCGAGGGACGGGAATTCGCCATTTCCGGGAGTATGGGGATCTGCCTCTTTCCGGAGGACGGCGGCGATGCGCAGACACTCATGAAGAGGGCCGACATGGCCATGTACGAGGCAAAGCGGGCGGGGAAGAACACCTGGCGCCACTGGGCGGGGTTACCCTGTTCCGCCAACGGATAAACTTGCCGGAAGAAAGGATGAAGAACATGTTTCCGTCATTCAGCTATGAAATGCCCACCAGGGTGGAGTTCGGCCGTGGGGCGGCGCTCCGCACAGGGGAAGAGGTCGGAAGGATCGGCGGCACGCGGGTTCTGCTTATCTCCGACGAAGGGGTCCGGAGGGCTGGACTGCTCGACCGCGTCACGGAGAGCCTTGACCATGCTTCCGTTCCCTGGGACCTGTTTCTCGATGTGGAACCCAACCCGAAAGACCGGAATGTCCATGCCGCGGCTGCCGCAGTGTCCAAATCGGGGGCGGACTGTCTCGTGGCGGTGGGTGGAGGCAGCCCCATCGACTGTGCCAAGGCCGTGGCCATCGTGGCCGCGGCGGGGGGCAAGGTCAGGGAGTACGAGGGACGCTTCAAAACCTCCGTCCTTCCCCTTCCCATCATTGCCGTGCCGACTACTGCCGGAACGGCGAGCGAGCTGACCTTCGGCTCCGTCATCACGGACACGGCGGCGAAATTCAAGTTCACCGTCAAGAGCCCCCTGCTGGCCCCGAAAGTGGCCCTGGCCGACCCGGAAATGACGGCCACCATGCCGAAGAACCTCACCGCATTCACGGGAATGGACGCCCTGACCCACGCCATAGAAGCCTATACCTGCCGGGCCGCCACTCCCTTCTCCGACGCTCCTGCCATTGTGGCCATGGAGCTTATCGGGAAGTATCTTCGCAGGGCCTGGAAGGACGGCTCCGACATGGAGGCCAGGGAGGGAATGCTCCTCGGGAGCCTCCTCGCCGGGGTGGCTTTCAGCCATTCCGACGTGGCGGCGGTCCACTGCCTCGCCGAGGCTCTGGGCGCACTGTACGACGCTCCTCACGGAGCCTGCAACTCCATCGCCCTTCCGGCCGTAATGGAATTTTCCATGGATGCCTGCGTGGACCGGTACGCCAGGGTGGCCGCCTGCCTCGGCCTGTCCTTCTCCACTCCCCGGGAGGGGGCGGAAAAGGCCGTGGAAGAAGTGAAGCGGATGGCCATAGACCTTGAGCTGCCCTCTCTTTCGGTTTTCGGCATCAAAGAGGAGGATTTCGACGAGATCGCCGCGAAATCGGAGGCGAATTCCTCGAATCCCGACAACCCGAAGATCATGAAAAAGGACGACTATATCGCCGTGCTCCGGAAGCTGACGGGAAAATAGCGCCGGAGCGGGAAAGAGGGCGTGTCGAAAAGAAAAGAACGGCCCGGGGCGAAAAAAAACTCCGGGCCGTTCTTTGACTCGGCGGCTGCGTTATCTCCTGGGCGGTTCCCAGCGCTTCGCCATGTTCTGGGTCAGGCGGTCGATGACGATAGCCAGGAACACCACGCTCATGCCTGCTTCGAATCCCCTCCCCACGTCGATGCGGTTGATGGAGAGCAGCACTTCCTGTCCCAGGCCCCGGGCGCCGATCATGGAGGATATGACCACCATGGCCAGGGCCATCATGGTCGTCTGGTTCACCCCTGCCAGGATGCTCGGCATGGCGAGAGGAAGACGGACCTCCTTCAGCAGCTGCCACCGCGTGGCGCCATAGGCCAGGGCCGCTTCCTCCACGGGCTTGGGGACCTGGTTCAGCCCCAGGGCCGTGAGACGTATCACCGGGGGAAGGGCATAGATAAGGGTTGCCAGCACCGCCGGGACTTTGCCGAGGCCGAAGAGCATCATAGCCGGGATCAGGTAGACGAAGCTCGGCATGGTCTGCATTCCGTCCAGTACAGGGCGGAGCACGACGGCCACCGGCTTCAGTTCAGCCATGAGGACGCCGAGGGGCAGTCCGATGATCAGGGCCATGAGGACGGCGGTGATGATCACGGACAGGCTTTCCACCGCCATCGCCCAGAGGCCGAACATGCCGATGACAAAGGGGAGCGACGCCAGGACCACCGACGCGGCGAGCTTCTTTGAGGAGTACCAGCTCAGCAGGAATACCGCCGCTATGTAGGCCCACCACGGAATGAAGGAGAGCACTGAATTGACACTGAGGAGGAATGAGAGAATCCCGTGGGATATGGAATCGAATACGGGACCGTAGGCCTCGATGAGAGTGTTAATGAAGTCGTTTACCGGGCCTGCCACATGGTACCGGAACATGTCAGGAAACATGGGGAGTCCCCTCCTTTCCCGCCCTGTCTCTCGCAAGGACCTCTTCGGCCCGTCTCATGTGCTCCCGTTCGTCGCTGACGAACCGTGAGACATAGTCATCGGCCGGGTTCGCTATGACCTCGTCGGGGGAACCCACCTGGACGATTTCTCCCTTTTTCATGATGGCCATGCGGTCGCCCATGCGGAGCGCCTCGGAAAGGTCATGGGTCACGAAAAAGATGGTCTTGTGCATGACTTTCTGAAGATGGATCATCTCGTCCTGCAGCTCCCGCCGGATGAGAGGGTCGAGGCCGCTGAAGGGCTCGTCCATGAGCAGGATCGGCGCGTCCATGACGAGGGCCCGGGCGATGCCGACCCTCTGGCGCATGCCGCCGCTGAGGGAGGCGGGGTAGTAGTTCTCCCACCCCTTGAGCCCCACCCTGTCGAGGGCCTCCGCCGCCTTTCCCTTCTGCTTTTCTTTGTCGTCTCCCCGGAGCTTCAGGCCGAAGGCGACGTTGTCGAGGACAGTCCTGTGGGGCAGCAGCCCGTAATGCTGGAACACCATGGCGATTTTTTCCCTGCGGAAATTGACGAGCTGTCTTCTGTTCATGGCCGTGACATTCTCGCCGTTGATGATGATCTCGCCGGACGTTGGTTCCACGAGACGGAGGAGGCAGCGGATGAGCGTCGATTTCCCGCTGCCGGAGAGGCCCATGATGATGAATGTCTCGCCCTGCATGATTTCCAGCGACACGTTTTTCATCGCCACCACGGCGTCCTCTCCCCTGTCGAGTTCCTCCACGAGTTCTTCGTTCGCCACGTCCGACGATGAAACGGTCATGCCCTTCTTCCGGGTATAGATTTTCCAGAGATCCCGGATCAGAATGGCTTCACCGCCCGGCGAAGGACCGTCCAAAACTATTTTTCCTCCTTCAGCGCCGCGGAGACTTTTTCGGCCACATCGGAGGGGACCCAGGTCGTCCAGACATCCTCGTAGTTCTTCAGGAACCAGACGGCGGCCGTCTGCGTATCGGCCTTCTCGTCGAACATGAAACCGAGGACCTTGTTGTTCTGCTCGAGGGTGGTGGTGTAGTTCCTCAAAAATGCCGCGATGTCGGGATTGGCTTCCACGAACTTCGTGTTGGCGACCACGAGGACGCGAACGGAAGGAATGGCGCATGCGTACAGTTTTTCGTCGTTCCAGAGCTTCTCGTCGTAGGGGGGCTCCTCGAGCTTGGTCATGTCCAGAAGACCCATGACCCACGTGGGCTCCCAGTAATAGGCCAGCACCGGCTCGCCGCGATCATAGGCTCTCTTGATGGCGGCCGAAAGGGCTGTTTCCGAGCCCGCGGAAAAGGCGTCGTAGTGCTTGTCCAGCCCGTACCCCCTGATCTTCATTTCGTTGATGGAGGTCACCTTCCACCCGGCCGGACCGTTGAGAAGGCGTCCTTTTTTGGGATTTTCGGGGTCTTTGAAGAGTTCCCAATACTTCGGAAGATCCGCGACGGACTTCAGATCCGGGGCGACAGCCTTGATGCCCCGCTTTTCGTCCCCCTTGATCACGTACGTCGGGACATACCATCCCTGGGGAGCGTCGGGGAAATTCGTCCCGAGGCTCACCATCTTCCCGCTTTTTTTCGTCTTCTCCCAGAATTCGAGGAGGTTGTCGACCCAGCCCTCCATGGAGAAGTCGGCATCGCCGCGCTCCATGCCCATAAACCCGGGAAGGGATTCGGCAAAGATGAAGTCCGTTTCCCTGCCGTATCCTTTTTCGATGATGTAGGCGGCGATGCGGTTATGGACCTGGACGCTGTCCCAGCTGAAGTCGACCAGCGTCACCGGGCGGGCCTCGGCCATGCCGGGCAGGGCGGTGGCAAGGCACAGGACGGCAAGGACAAGCGCAAAAGTGGTTCGCATTTTCATGAAAATACCTCCTGGAATAAATTGGAATAATGGATGCTGAATGAGGATTGCACCCGCAGAGAAGAATAGACTGTTCCTCTGATGGGAAATTTACATTGTCTGATTAAAACTCAAGGCGCACAATTTGTCAAGATAGACAATTCTGGATTGTATATTTTATTTTCCCCTGTGGAAGAACAGGCAGCATGGGGTATACTGATACAGTATCCTGATGATGCAAAGGAGGCAATGGAATGAGAAACGTCGTGAACGGCATGAAGGGGTATTATGAGCGGGGGATGGAATTTCTTTTCAGGCTGATCGACGAATGCCCTGACGATCTCTGGACGAAAAAGGGGGGCGGTTTCTTTTACTGGCAGCAGGTGTACCATGCCTTTTACATCGTGGATTTCTTCCTTCTCCCGCCGGACGGGGAGATGCCGGATACGCCCTATGGAAGGGCCGTGGCCATGTTCAGCGAAGTTCCTGCGTCGGCACCTTCGAAGGAAACAGTGAGAGAGTTCGGCGCGGTCATGAAGAAGAAGGCTGACGAGTGGATCGCCTCTCTCAACGACGAATCCCTGGGGCTCAGGCATGAGGGAATGACGGCCAGGAAAAAGGCTGAAACGTGCAACGGGACGGTCTTCGCCTCCCTGTGCGGCCATAACCTGTACCATGTCGGCTGCCTTGACTCGGTGCTTCGGGAGCACGGACTGAAGGGCGTGTACTGATCCCCGGGGTCCGCACTGAAAAAGGGGAGCAGGGGAAACTGTCCGGTGCCTTGACAAAAGGAACCCTTTGGGGCTATAGTAAACACAGGACCTTGAAAAAGCAGAATATTCTGCGCATTTGAAATGCGTTCAGGGTGTTTTGCCCCAGATACACGCGACAATTGTACTTTACTACCGGGGAAGCTCTGCTTCCCCGGTTTTTTTATTCTTCGCACCACACTTTCATCAGGACATGGAGGGAATAACATGGCGAAGCCGATAGTTGCGCGATGGGAATGGAGGACCTTCGGGGCCGGATTCGACGAACCGGAGGCAAGGATACGGAATTTTGAACAGGGCAATTTCAAGGAGAGCGGAGAAGTGTACGTTCTGTCACGGAACAGCGACGAGAACGTGAAGGTCCGGGACGACCTCCTTGATATCAAGTCCCTGCAGGAAGTGAACGCCGACGGTCTCGAACAGTGGTTCCCTGTGCTGAAGGCAGGTTTTCCCATCTCCGTGGAGGACCTGAAGAAGGTTTTCGGCTATTTCAAGGCCCCCGAGCCCATTTTCGGGCGGAAGGAATATACCTTCGACCAGTTTCTCAACGAGATCGTCCGTCCCAACCAGAATCTCCGGCTCGTCCAGGTGAAGAAGAAGCGGTATATCTACGTCATCAACGGGGCGGTCACCGAGATCGCCGAGACCGAATTCGACGGTGTGGCCCTCAGGACCATCTGCGTGGAGCACGAGGACCCCGAGGTGGTCATGAAGACGGTGCGGGAACTCGGAATGGAAGATCTGCCCAACATCAACTACATCCAGGCGATGAAAAAGACCGTGGGGATGGCGTGATTCCATGGACACCGTCAAGGCAGTCATAGACGTCGGCACCAATTCCATCAAGTTCCACGCCGCGAGGAAAAAAGCGGACGGGTCCCTTGAGACCGTGCTGGACAAAAACGATATTGCCCGCCTCGGCGAGGGGCTCAGGGAGACTGGGCTGATCTCTCCGGAAGCCCTTGAACGAAACGCCCTGTCCGTGGCGGCCTTCGCAGAAAAAGCGAAGGAGCTGGGAGCCGTGCCGGAGATCGTAGGCACCATGGCCCTCCGGACTGCGAAGAACGCAGCGGACTTCGCCTCCAGGGTGAAGGAGCTTACGGGCCTCGATGTCAGGATCATTCCCGGCGAGGAGGAGGCCAGGCTTTCCTACCTTGCCGTCCTTTCCGGGCTTCCCCTCGCCGGAGGGGAGCTCGTCACCTTCGATACGGGCGGAGGAAGCACGGAATTCGTCTACGGCAGGGGTACGGAAATGGTGCGGAAGTTCAGCGTCCCCCTGGGGGCGGTGCGCATCACCGAGGAATTCTTCGCCGACGACCCGGTTCGTCCGGGCTCGGTGGACGCGGCGGTGAAGGAAATCCGCTCGAGCCTCACCGGCGGAGGGGTACTCGGCTCCCCCGAGGCGATCGTGGGCATGGGCGGAACCGTCACGAGCCTTGCGTCCGTCAAGTTCAAAATGGAAACCTACGACCCCGACGTGGTCCAGGGGTCGGTCCTCACCCTGGCGGAGCTGAAGGACATGGCCGCCATGTTCGCCTCCATGACGCTGGAAGAGCGGAAAGGGGTGACGGGATTGCAGCCGAAGCGGGCTGATGTTATCCTTGCCGGAACATGTATCGTCTGCGTCATTCTGGAACTGCTCGGCGCCCCCTCGTTCACCGTGAGCGACAGGGGCCTGCGCCACGGGCTGGCCTACGAACTTTTCAGCAAATAAGGGAATCCTCCCTGGATAACGGAATCCGGGGCAGGGAAATTCCAAAAATCCTCAGGAGGTGTTTTTTCATGAAACGGATCATTGCCGTTCTGTGCATCGCGAGTCTCGCTGTGCTCGGGGCCTCGGCCGCCTTCGCGGCCTACCCTGAAAAACCCATACGGGTGGTCAACTATGTGGGACCGGGCGGCCTCATGGACGTGACGAGCAGGAAATTCGTCTCCATCGCCAAAAAGTTCACCGATGCCACCTTCGTGGTGGAAAACAGGGAGGGCGCCGGCGGCCTGGTGGGAATGCAGGCGGTGCTCGAGCAGCCCGCCGACGGATACACCGTCTTCGCCGCCACCACGTCCAACATAGCGAAGGTGCTCACGTCCAAGAAGGACGTGGATGAGTTCATCTGGGGATTCGAATGGATCGCCATGCTCATGAAGGACCCCGAGTGTCTCATCGCCGCCAAAGACAGCCCCCTCAACACCTGGGAGGCCGTCTTCAAAGACGCGCAGGAGAAAAACGGCGCCCAGATATGGACGGGGCCCGCAGCGGGGGGAAACGACCATCTCATGGCCATGAAGGTGTGGGAGAAGTCCGGCATGAAGGCGAAGTGGATCCCCTACAGCACC
>JAPXRK010000006.1:0-18010 GCA_033813575.1 Synergistales bacterium | reverse complement strand
AGGAAAAAAAGAGAGCAGAAAAGGGCGTCTTTCTCCGGAAAACCGGAGAGAGCGGCCCGGTTTTTCAAAAGTCGTAAAGGGAATTTCCCTGCCCCGGATCAGCAGCCGGTAATCCGCAAACCGGCCGACCCGAAACACAATGTCGCCGAGATGCCTGCGGATTCCAGAAATCCTGTATTTCCCGTTTCCGCTGGAAAACACCGCGCTCCCCTCCACGAGAAAGGGCAGGCCTGCGCCGAAATCATGGTACACCGTCTCTCTCAGCTCGATACCCTGCCGGAAATCAATCCGGAAAACCTCGATCACGGGTGTTTTCTGCACTGAATGAATGTAGCGGACGGCGAATTCCTCTCCGCCTCTCAGGCTGTATCCGGCGAGGCACCTGCCGCCGCCGTCGCGGATCATGAGGAAATGAACCGGGGAACAGAACAGGATTGCGGAAAAGAGGATGAGAGGAATCAGTACAAAGAGCTTTCTGTTCAGGGTTCACACCCTCCTCCTGAAAAAAGAGCGAAGGGAGGCCTTCCGGAGAAGGCCTCCCGGCATGACTGTGCCTGGTTATTTCATCAGCCCGACTTCTTTGTAGAACTTGACCGCGCCGGGATGCAGCGGGATGGAAGCAAGGCCGTCGAGAGCCTGGCTGATCTTCACGCTCTTTCCCTTGTGGTGGGCGTTCCCGAGGGCCTCAAGGTTCTGGAAGAGCGCCTTGGTGATGGTGTAGACCACGTCCTCGGAAAGTTCCTTCCGGGCGGCGAGAATAGCCTGGACCGCCACGGTCTCCACGGGCTCGTCCTGTCCGCGGTAGGTCTTTCCGGGAAGGACATCCTTTGCGAAGAAAGGATACTTGGCGATGAGCTTGTCCCTCATTTCACCTTCGATGGGAACGAAGACGATGTCCTGGAGGGTGCTGATGTCCTGGATGGAAGGATTGGGGGCTCCGGTTGTGTACAGGAAGGCGTCCACAAGGCGGTCCTTGAAATGGTCCGTGGTCTCGGCGTAGGAGATGAAGTGAGGCTTGAGATCATTATAGGAAAGCCCGTAGATGTCGAAAATCTGGCGGGCGTTCGCTTCGTTTCCGCTTCCCGGGGCGCCCACGGAGATGTTCTTTCCCTTGAAGTCCGCAAAGGTCTTGATGCCGCTGTCCTTGGAGGCCACCACGTGAATGGTCTCGGGATAGAGACGGGCGATGGCGGTGAGGTTCTCGATCTTCCTGTCCTTGAAGAACTCAGTTCCGTTCACTGCATAGTCGGAAAGGTCGTTCTGGACGATGATGAGGTCCACGTCGCCGGCGGCGAGGAGATTGATGTTCTCGATGGAGGCTCCGGTGGACTGGGCGGTGATGTTCACCATGCCGCCCGAGTTATCGCTGATGATCTGGGACATGGCGCCGCCGAACGGGTAGTACGTTCCGGCTGTTCCGCCGGTGCCCATGGTAAGCTGCTCGGCAGCAAAGGCTCCAGAGGCGGTGAAAACAGCTGCAAGTGCGAACAATGCGAGTACCTTGATACCCTTTTTCATAGAATCCCCTCCTGATCGATAATATGTGTTTCCCGTTCCATCCTATGTTCTTTTGGCATTTTCGTCAACCATGTACACAGTATACTCCATAAATTGCCATCTTTTCCGGGCGGCTCAGCGCCCTTTCCTGAGGACCCTTCCCGGCAGTTTTCCGGTGGTTCCCCCGGCTCCGGCCACTTCTACGCCGTTGACCAGCACGGAACGTATTCCCTCCGGGTAGAGTTCCGGTTCCTCGTAGGTCGCCCTGTCCCCTACGGTTTCGGGATCGAAGAGCACCAGATCGGCCCATTTCCCCTCCTCCACCGTTCCCCGGTCTCTGAGCCCGAGGACCTTCGCAGGGAAGGACGTGATCTTCCGCACCGCTTCCTCCAGGGTGAAAGTACGGCTTTCCCGCACATACTGGCGGAGGAACCGCGGAAAGGACCCGTAGAGCCGCGGATGGGGACGGCCGCCGTAAATGCCGTCGCTGCCCACGGTGGCGCAGGGGTGGGAGAGCACCTTCCGGAGCACGTCTTCGGATCCGTAGAAGCTGATCATGGTCACGGCAAGTTTTTCCTCCGCCAGGAGGTCGCACACCGCGTCCACCGGATTTTTTCCCTGCCGGTCGGCGATGGCCCGGCAGGAGAGGCCCTCCATCCACCGGTTCCTTTCACAATGTACCGCCGTGACGATGATGTTCTCCCACCCCACGGAGATCTGCCGGTTGTGCCACATGTCGAGCCCCTTGCCGAACTCTTCGTGGATCCTCTTCCGGTAGGCGGGGTCGGTGAGGTTGGCGATGAGGGCTTCAGTTCCCTCGTTGAAGGTCCAGGTGGGGAGGACCGCCGTGAGGGTGGTGCATCCCGCCAGGTAGGGGTACCTGTCCCAGGTGACGCTGCCCCCCTCCTTCAGGAAGGCGTCGGCCTTGGCGAGAACCTCGTCCATGATCGGCCAGTTGACCCTGCCGTAGGCCTGGAGGTGGGAGACGTGGAGCCGGACCCCCGACCGGCGGGAAATCTCGCAGATTTCGTCGAAGGACCGGGAGAGATGGTATCCCTCGTCCCTCTGGTGGACCACGAAAATGCCGTCGAAGGCGGCCACTTCCCTGTTCAGGTCCGCCAGCTCTTCCATGCCCGCATAGGGACAGGGCGGGTAGATCAGGCCGGAGGACAGGCCGAAGGCTCCCTCCTCCATGGCTTCCCGGATGAGGGATCGCTGGACGTCCAGTTCCCGGGCCGTCGCAGGCCTCTCGTCCATGCCCATGGCCTCGATGCGGACAGGGCCCTGGCTGAGGAGGACAGCGGCGTTGTTCGGCAGGCCGCACCCTTCAAGAGCGTCGAGGTACTCACCGAAGGATCCCCAGGTCCACTGTTCGTCCTCCAGGACGCCGTTGAGCCCCGAAAGGATGTCGGAGAGCAGCTTTCTGTTCGCCGGGGAGACCGGCGCCGCTCCCAGGCCGTCCTGACCCAGGAGATCCGTGGTGACTCCCTGGCGGATCTTGGCGTCGGGCTTCCGGTCACGAAGCAGCTCCAGGTCCATATGGGTGTGCATGTCGATGAATCCGGGGCAGAGTACCTTCCCCGTTCCGTCGATGGCCCGGGCGGCCTCGCCGAGCCCGGTCCCGATGCGGGCGATCCGCCCGCCCATGATGGCTGCGTCGGCCCGGAAGAGCTCCCGGCCTGTTCCGTCCGCCACCAGCGCTCCGGTGATGAGAATGTCAAACATATCCGCTCCTCCGGTCAGTCATTTCACTGATCCCTTGTACTTCCCCCGCCTGCTGGTGAAGGCGCCTCCGGCGGCAAGGGCCTCCGCCAGGCGGACCCCGGCGGTGATCCCGTCGATCACCGGCATGCCGAGGGCCTCCTCCAGCCTCCTGTCGAGCCCCGCGAGACCGGCGCATCCCAGGGTGACCACTTCCGCCCCGTCGCAGTCCCTCGCGATCCGGGCGGCCTCGAGAAGCCGCTCCTCCAGGGGCTCCTCCCCGTGCTCCCGGATAGGCCTCACGGAAGAGCACCGGTCCTGGAGGCCGTACTTCCGGACAAGTTCCCTCTTGGACTGCACCGAGCCCTCGGTGGTCTGGATGACCGAAAAGCGCGCGCCGAGAGGAAGGGCGAAGAGCATGGAGCTTTCTCCCGCGCCGACCACCGGGCTGTCCGTCATCTCCCGGAGCACGTCCAGGTTAGGGTCGCAGGTGCAGGCGATCAGGAAGGCGTCGGCATCCCCATGGCGGCTGACGAGCTCCATCATCCCGGGAGCGCAGAGCGCCTCGTCCCTGGAGGTCTCGATGAAGGTGGGTGCTCCGGGGGCGCTTTCGCACAGGATTTCCGTTCCCGGCGAGGCGGCCTTCCGGGCCGCTTCGCCGATGAGTTCCGTGAAGGCCCCGTCCGAGTTGGGGTTGATCACCAGGATCTTCACGGCCTGGTCTCCATGGGGCAGAACCGGCCGTACCCCGGCCTGTTCACGATCTTCTCCGCCGCGCCGTCGTCGTAGACGAGTCCGCCCCGGACGAAGGTCTTCACGACCCTGCCCCGGAAGGTCCTGCCTGTGAAGGGGCTCTGCTTCACCAGGTGCTGCAGGTCGCCGTCCTCGAGAACCCATTCCCGCTCCGGGTCGAGAAGAACGATATCCCCGTCGTGCCCCGGTGCGATCCGGCCCTTTCGCCCCCTGAGCCCGAAGAGGTCCGCGGGCCGTTCCGCCATGAGCTGGACGAGCCGCTCCCAGGACAGGCCCCTCTTCCGGCCTTCCGTGAGCACCACGGGAAGCATGGTCTGGATGCCCGTGCACCCCTCCGCCACGGTCCAGAAGTCCGCCTCCCTCCCGGTCTTTCTCGAGAAAGGATGGGGCGAGTGGTCGCTGGCGATAATGTCCACCGTCCCGTCGAGGACGTATCCCCAGAGCTTCTCCACCGCTTCGGCAGAACGGACCGGGGGGTCGCACTTCGCCGGGGCGCCGATGGCCACCAGATCGTCCTCGCACATGCCCAGGTACTGGGGGCAGGTCTCCGCGGAAAGGTTGTTCATCCCCTCGCCCCGGCAGCGGCGAAGGAGTTCCATCCCCTCGGGGATGCTCATGTGGGCGATGTGGACCCGGCACCGGGGAGCCCGCTTCGCCAGGAAAAAGACCCGTTGCACCGCCTCGAGCTCCGAATAGGGGGGATGGGAGTCCAGGAAGGCCCTCGGTCCGTTCCTGCCCTCGGCCATGAGCCGGTCCGTCAGGGTCTGGATGAGCGTGTCGTTCTCCGCGTGGATGGAGAGAATCCCTCCCGTCCTTTCGAGAATCTTCATGCCTTCCAGCAGGGTGCCGTCGTCCGTCATGGGATAGTTGGAGCACCGGCATGTAAAGGACTTGAAGGCCCCGGCCCCCTCCTTCACCATGGATTCCACGTGGTGAAGGTATCCCGGGACCACTCCTCCGTAGAGGGCGTAGTCCACGTGGCTGGCGGAGCCCGAGGAGGCGATCTTCTCCCGGAGGGTCTCCGGCGTGAGGGTGGAGGGATTGGAGAGGGGCATGTCGATGAAGGTGGTGATGCCCCCGGCGGCGCATGCCCGGCTGTAGGCCGTGAAGTTCTCCCTGTCAGGGTCGCCGTGGCCTGCGTGGGAGTGGGCGTCTATCAGGCCTGGAAGGACCATCAGCCCTTCGGCGTCCACAGTGCTCCTTCCCCGGAGCACCGTTCCCGCCGCCGCCACCGCGGCCACGGTGCCTTCAGACACGGCCACGCTGCCTTTGAACACTCCGCTCCCCGTCACCAGGGTTCCGTTTGCTACAACATGGTCGAATACCACCGTACCGCCTCCTTCGCATAAAAGAAAAGCCCGGAGGAGTCCGGGCTTATTTTGTCCTATTTTACACCGTTTCGTGGGCTATGAACGACGCGAGCTTGTCGGGGTCGATGTTGCCCCCGGAAAGGAAGAAGCAGATCTTCTCTCCCGGCCTGACCCTGAAGCTGCCTTCGAGGGCCGCCGCCACGCCCACCGATGCGGAGGGCTCCACGAGCAGCTTGCTCTTGAAGACAATCTCCATGACAGCCTTGTAGATAAATTCGTCGGAGGCGGGAACGATCTCGTCCACGTACCTGTCGATAAGGGGATAGTTGTGCTCGCCTGTCATGGTGATCATGAGGCCGTCGGCAAGGGTGGCCCCCATGGGAACCTCCACGGGCTTCCCGGCCTTGCGGCTCTCGGCGTAGCGCTGGATCCCGGCGGGCTCAACGGCGACCACCCGCACTGAGGGGCGGGTCTCCTTGATGGCCGCGGCGACGCCGGCGAGGAGTCCGCCTCCGCCGAGGGGCACCACCACTGTGTCCACGTCGGGAAGATCTTCGATGATCTCGAGGCCTGATGTGCCCTGGCCGGCGATGAGTTCGGGGTCGTTGAAGGAGTGGACGAGGGTGTAGCCCTTCTCCGCCTTGATCTCGTAGAGTTTCTTGTAGCGCTGGATGGAGTCGAAGCCGTGGAGGACCACCTCGGCGCCGAGGGCCTTCGTCCCCTCGATCTTCGACTTGGGGGCGTTCTCGGGAAGGACGAGAGTCGCCTTGATGCCGAGCATCTTCGCAGCGTAGGCAACGCCCTGGGCGTGGTTCCCCGAGGACGAGGCGATGATGCCCTTCGCCCGCTCCTCCTCGGTGAGGGAGAGGATCTTGTTGGTGGCTCCCCGGATCTTGAAGGAACCGGTGATCTGGAGGTTCTCCGGCTTGAAGTAGACCTCCGCGCCCCACAGGGCGTCAAGCTTGTCTCCCCGAAGGATGGGGGTCCGCCTCACCCTGCCGGCGATTCTTCCCGCGGCCGTTTTTATGTCCTGAAGTCCGATAATGCGTGTCATTGTAGTGCTTCAGCCTCCTTGCGCCCTTTTCGGGCGGTCGTATTCAGCGGGACCGGGGCGGCCGGAACATCATCCGCCGCCCCGATTCGCCCCCGATGTTCCTACGCCTCTATCCAGAGCGCCATGTCGGGGCAGGTGATCTCGCACCGCCTGCACTTGATGCAGTCGGATTCCCGAACTGCAGCGACGACGGTGAACCCCTTCTGGTTCGTCTCGGAGGAAATTTCGTACACGTTCTTCGGGCAGACGGAAATGCACAGGCCGCATCCCTTGCAGAGCCGCTTGTTTACATGCACTGCCATGATCTCATCACCCCAGCTTCCGGATTAATTCCACCACCTGGGCGGGAGAAGCAGCCAGGCAGGCTCCCGCTTTTTCCAGGGCTTCCATTTTCGACGCCGCCGTTCCCTTGTTTCCCCGGATGATCGCTCCGGCGTGGCCCAGGGATTTCCCCTCGGGTGCCGCACGGCCCACGATCAGGGAGACCACGGGTTTGCGGACCGATTCGGCGATGAATTCCGCGGCGGCAATCTCGGTTCCTCCGCCGATCTCGCCGAGGAGAACGATGATCTCCGTCTCGGGATCCTCGTTGAAGAGTTTCACGATGTCCCGCTGGGTGGTTCCCCAGATGGGGCCGCCGCCGAGGGCGACCACGGTGGACTGGCCGATGCCTGCGTCGGTGAGGGTCTTCCCCACCTCGTAGGACAGGGCGCCGCTCTTCGAGACCACGCCGACCTTCCCCTCCCTGAACATTCGTGCGGGATGGGCGCCGAGCTTGCACTTGCCCGGGGAGATGACCCCTGCGGTTCCGGGGCCGAGGACCCGCACTCCCCTGCCGGATGCGTATGAAAGGATGTCCAGTACATCGTGCTTCGGAATCCCTTCCATGGTGAGCACCAGGAGTTTTATTCCCGACTCCATGGCCTCCATGGCCGCATCCTTCGCGAAGAGGGGAGGAACGAAGCTGATGGCAGCGTTGGGAGACACATCCCTGACGGCGTCCGCCACCGAGTTGAACACGGGAACCCCTTCCACGGCCGTGCCGGCTTTTCCGGGGGTGACCCCGGCGACCACCACCGTGCCGTAGTCTATCAGGGATTTCGTCTGGAGAATGCCCGACTTTCCGGTGATCCCCTGGACGAGGACCCTGGTATCGCGATCCACAAGTATGGCCATGTCAGTTTCCCCCCGCGGCGAACCGCACCGCGTCGGCGACGGCGGTCCGAAGATCGTCATAGACGGGAAGGCCCGCCTCTTTCATGATGGCCTTGCCCTCTTCCTCCATGGTGCCGCAGAGGCGCACCACCATCGGAATGGAGATTTTGTGGTCCCGAAGGTAGGCCGTAATCCCCTCCGCCATTTCGTCCATGCGGTTGAAGCCGCCGATGAGGACCACGAGCAGGCTTTGTATGTCCTTCTTGTCCGAAAAGACCTGGTCCATGGCGGAATACATCACCTCGGGGCTCGTCAGGCCGCCCATTTCGCAGAAGTCCGCCGCCTCGCCGCCGAGATCCCGGATGAGGTCGAGGGTGAGCATGCCGGTGCCTGCCCCGTCGGAGATGAGGCCCACGTTCCCTTCCAGGGGCACGTAGGTGATGGTGCCGTGGTTCGCTTCCTCTTCGGCTCCGGTGAGGGCCGCCTGTTCTGCGAGCTTCTTCTCGAACAGCTCCTTCAGCCTGGGCCTGGCGTCGTCGTCGATCTCGATCTTCGAGTCGAGGGCCACGAGGCCGGAATCGGTGACCACCAGGGGATTGATCTCCACAAGGACAGCATTTTTTTCCCGGAAGAGGCTCCAGACCTTCCGGGCGAAGGAGGCGAACTCCTTTTTGTCCTCATAGCCGAGGAAGTCGGCCATGGCCCGCAGCTTGTAGTCCGTGAGCCCCCACAGGGAATCCACGGGGAGCTTCAGGATCTTTTCGGGAGTGTGCTCCGCCACCGACTCGATGTCCATGCCGCCGGATGCGCTGGCCATGAACAGGGGCGTGCCGGCCTCGCCGTCGAAGGTGACGGCCAGGTAGTATTCCGCCCGGATGTTCATCTTCTCTTCCACGAGAAGAGCCCGGACCGGCTCTCCCTTCAGCTCCATGGAGAGGATGGAGTCTGCCGCCTTTTCGGCTTCTTCCTGCGTGGAGACGAGGAGAACGCCACCCGCCTTTCCCCGCCCTCCGGAAAGGACCTGGGCCTTCACGGCAGAGGGAGCGAAGAGCCCCGACCGGTCGGAGGCGGTGACCACGGCCCCCTTCGGGACCGGTATGCCCGCTTCCCGGAACAGGGCCTTGCCCTGGAATTCGTAGAGCTTCATGCCCCCGTGTCCTCTTTCGCCATGCGGATTCCCTCTTCGAAGGCGGCGGTGTTCATCTCAACGTACTTCTCCTTCACCGACTCCCGGATGGCCGCCAGGAGGCTCTCCCTGGAGACGAGCTTCGTCTTTTCCTGGATGAAACCCAGCATGACCATGTTGCCCGCCATCTTGCTGCCGAGGCGGATGGCCGTCTCCGTGGCGGGAACTTTCCACACGGTGACCGAGGGGTCCACGTCTCCGAGCCTGGGGACGAGGGCACTGTCGACGAAGAGGACACCGCCCTTCTTCAGTTCCTGTTTGTGGCTCTCGTAGGCCGCCTGGAACATGGCCACGAGGATGTCGTTCCGTTCGTTGGTTGGCGTGCCGATGGGGTACTTCGAGAGGACCACCTCGGACTGGCACTGGCCGCCCCGGGCCTCGGAACCGTAGGCCTGGGACTGGGCGGCATAGATGCCTTCCTTGGTGACCGCCGCCTCTCCGAGGATGACGGAGGAGAGGATGATCCCCTGGCCGCCGAAACCGCAGAACCGGATGCTCGTCTGTTTCGTGTTCATGTCTATGCCTCCTTCCCGCAGCCGCAGGACGACGGGGTGTACACGGTGCTTCCCCGGAAGACGGGTCTTTCGACGTTGACGAACTCGCCCACCAGGTATTTCCCTGCCGTTTCCGCCGGAGACATTTTTTCGGCGGCGGACGCCGGAACGGTATGGCTCTTGATCCACTCCACCAGGCCCTTGGGGCTGCCGCTTCCGAGGGCGTACCGGCCGAAATGGGTGGGGCACTGGGAGAGAATCTCCACCACGGAGAATCCCTTGTGGTTCAGGGCATTCTTGAGGAAAGCGGTCATCTGGGCGGGATTGGAGGTCAGGGTCCTTGCCACGTAGGTCGCACCCGCGGTTGCAGCCAGCCTGCACATGTCGAAGGGAGGCTCGCTGCTTCCGTAGGGTGTGGTCATGGTGACCGAGCCGTCCGGGGTCATGGGCGCCACCTGGCCGCCCGTCATGGCGAAGTTGAAGTTGTTCACCACAACAAAGGTCACGTCGAGGTTGCGCCGTGCCGCGTGGATGAAGTGGTTTCCGCCGATGGAGAGGGCGTCGCCGTCCCCTGCGAAGACCACCACCTTGGTGTCGGGCTTGTGGAGCTTGATCCCCGTGGCCCAGGCAAGGGTCCTGCCGTGGACTCCATGAAGGCAGTCCATGTTGATGTAAACGGGGATCCTGGCGGTGCATCCCACGCCGCCTATCCCCACCATGGAGCCCAGGTCGAGACCGAGGGCTTCCACGGCCCTGAGAAAGGCGCTCACGACCTGGCCGCAGCCGCAGCCGGGACAGAAGAAATGGGGCAGCTTGTCCTGCCTCATGTATTTCAGCAGGGGATTGCCGTGTGTGTGCAGTTCGGGAGCGCTCATGCCCGCACCTCCTCGATGACGGAAAGAATCTCGTCCGGAGTGTGGGGCGTCCCGAGGTTCTTCGTCGCCCTCGCAGTGCGGCACTTGCCGCACACCGCCCGCTCGATCTCTCCGGCATACTTGCCCATGTTCATCTCCACGGTGACCACGGCTCCCATGCTGGAAGCCAGTTCCCGGACCGCCTCCTCGGGGAAGGGCCACGGAGCGTCGAGCTTCAGCACGCCGGTCCTGATCCCTTTCTCCCGGGCCATCTCCATGGCGTCGAGAGCGGGACGCACCTCGCTGCCGAAAGCCACCAGGGCGATATTCGCATCGTCGAGACCGAACCGCTGGACCGTGGAAATCTTTGTGCGGTTCTCCCGGACCTTGCCGGTGATCCTCTTGTACAGGCGATCGAAGGCGTGGGGTTCCCACTCGATGTCTCCCCGCTCGTCGTGGGGGTTGATGGAGTGGATCACCCTGTAGCCGGTGCCGAGCTCGGCGAAGTCGGGAACACCGTACTCCGAGTCGGCGTGGAAGGGGAGGTAGTCCGCGGGCGACTTGGCGGTCCGTTTCCGGTTCACCACGGAAATGGCAGATGCGGCAGGAATCTCGAGACGCTCCCTCATGAGGGCGAGGGACATTTCCGACACCACGACCACCGGGGTCCGGTACTCCTCTGCGAGGTTGAACGCCCGGACGGTGAAGTCGAAGGTCTCCTGGACGGTGGAAGGCGCCAGCACGATCATCTCGTGGTCTCCGGCGGCGGCCCACCGGACCTGCATAATGTCCGACTGGGTGGCGAAGTTCTCGCCCCGGCAGCGCATCACGTCTACCACCACGATGGGGGCCTCCACGGCCACGGCGTACTCGATGCCCTCCTGCATGTAGTCATACCCGGCGCTGGCGGTGGCAGTCATGGCCTTCGCCCCCGCAAGGGACGCCGCGGATATGGCATAGATGGAACACAGTTCGTCCTCTCCCTGGAAAAAGACGCCTCCGACGGCGGGAAGCCTCCTGGCCATGCCTTCGGACACTTCGTTCGCAGGGGTGATGGGGTACCCGGCAAAAAAGTCGCATCCGGCAGCAAGGGCGCCTTCGACCGCAGCATAGTTTCCCTGCATGAAATGGACGCCGGTCAGAACCCGGTCTTCAAGTCCCATTCATACACCTCCAATTTGTATGCCCGGACAGAATCCGGGCAGAATACACCATGGGAAGAGATTACCACGCATATTATATTATGTCAAATATCAGGGAAACTCAAGGGCAAAGAAGGGGCGGCCCTGAAGGCCGCCCGCTGAACACACTCTCAGATCATACATGGAGAAAGGGGAGGATCGCTTTTCCCAGTATCTTCTCCGCCGGCTCAAAGAGTCCGGGAGAACGCATCCCGCCCCCGAGGATCAATTCCCGCCGCGAAGCGGTGAGGAGCACGCCGTTCATTCCCCGCCGGAGCCTGTCGCTGGGGATGACTCTCCCGGTGTCGCCGTCGAGGATGGTGATGAGGTCCGGGAAGGTGGCCAGGCGCTCCCCGTCCTTTTCCAGGGTCATGTATTCATTCCAGAAGGTCACTTCATACCCGCCGAGAAATGCCGTCCCGGTATCGATGCCTCCGGCGGTGAAACGATCCACCGCTTCCACCGCGCCGCAGCGGATCACGGTGGCGGAGAGCAGTTCCGCCGCCGCGTCGATGACCGCTCCGGGGCCTTTTTCCGCTGACTCTTTCATGGCTTTTCCTATGCGGATCGCCTGCCTTACGGCCCCCGGCGCCCCGTTTTCTTTCACAAAAACGGTATTCACCGGGTTTCGTGCCACCGCAAGGATACCTCCCACAACGCAGGCATCCTGGCGGATCATGTTGGACACCGTTTCCACCGCTCCCCGGAGAATCCCCTCTATGTAGGCCCCCTTCGCCGGGTTGCCCCCCGCGAAGGACTGGGAGGACACATACCCCTCCACGAGGTGGAGCCCCATGGAACCCATTTCAGGCGTGGGGTGAGCCCTGCCGTTGCATGGAGCGTCCACCAGCGGGATGCCGAGGATGGCTCCCTCGATCCAGCCGTTCACGATGCCCGTGCTGCCGCATTCATTGGGAATCAGGCCCGCCGGGCGGGGGGTGCCGCTTTCCAGAAGCAGCTCGATGGACCGTACCCTGGCCCTCGGGGAGATGAAGGGATCCTTCCGGTGAGGGCAGGTGACCGTTGAGCATGTGACAATAATACCGGCCGGGTCAAGGTCGTCAGGGTCCGCCAGGTGCAGGGGACCGATCTTCAGCGCCGTCTCCCCCGCCTCCAGGGCTTCCTCGACCGTGCCCCCTCCCCCTCCGCCGAGGAGAGAAGCTCCGAGCACGGCGGCTTCAAGCAGTTCCCGCGTGAGTTCCGTCTTTGCCATGGTGATCCCCCCTGCGATCAGTCCCATTTTCGGAAAAGAGTGATCCGCACCCTTCCCGCCTGTTCGTCATGATCCACCGACACTGTATCGGTCAGGATACCCACGAGGTAGATCTCCTGCCCGGTACTGATGTCCCCCGAGAGGGACCACGAATACTGCTCCATCTCCCGGGCCCGGGGCATCCGCAGGAGCCGGGTCATCTCCCGGAGCCTGCTTCCCTGGCTGCCGGCGTAATCCGACTCGATGACGATCTCGTGCCCCTCGTCGCTCCGGGAGACCCGGGCCCGGAAATCCCCTGCCCCCATGGAAAAGAAGAAGTTCATCAGCTCGCTCACGATGCGGGAAACAACGAACCGCTCGTGCCTCATCCCTTATCCCTCCTTCTGAAGGCCTCGATGAGGGGAACGAGGATGGCGGCCACCATGCCCCCGGCGAAGCCGTTGTTGTACAGGTTGAAGCCGGCGTGGAGCACCCCTACGTTCAGCACCACCGACGAGTGGATGTAGCCCGCCAGGAGGCCTGCGATCCAGCCGAACTCTCCGGCGATGGGCGCCAGGGTGGTTCCGAAAAGGGCGGCAAGCTGGATCGGGGGATCGGTCAGGCTCCAGTTTTTCGTGACGCTGCCCAGAACGACGCCGAGCAGGACGGGAATGATGTTGCGGGGTGTTTTGCCCATGGCGCTGAAGCCCGCGACGGTGAGGAGCCCTCCGAGAGTGGGACCGTTGAAGTCCCCGCCGATCAGCCGGAGGTAGGCGACGGCGACAAGGCCGGTAAGGCCCATGTTCACGAGAGTCGCCGGAAAATCGTACAGATCGACGAAATCCGCTATCAGGCGTCCGGGGTGTTTCCACAGGGACCGCAGGGAATCCGGGGTTTTGCCCCCGCCAAGGAGAAATCCAGCCGCTGCGAGGAGAAGGAAAAAGGCCGTGCATAGAGGGAAAAGAAGTCCGTTGTGCCCCGTGGACCAGATGACCCTGCTCGCCGTTATGAAGCCGTGGGAACGGAAGACGGAGACGTAGAGGGTTCCCACCATTCCGGCGGTGAATCCCACATTGTAGAGGTTGAAGCCGTGGTGCACCGACAGGAAGGCGGCTGCGAGGGGAGGGAGAATGAACCCTGCGGAAAGGCCGGCGGAGGCCCCGAGGAAGAACCTCAGGAAGGGAGGGAAATGGAAGCCGAACATGAGCTGGCTCACCAGGGGGGCGAGCGCCGTGCCGAAGAAGGCGATGTAGATGAACTTGAGGAAAGGTTCTTTCCGGCTTCTGGCATAGAGCCAGACCCCGGCCACGATGAACCAGACGTTCAGCAGGTTCTTGCCGAAGAAGGAGAACCCGGCCACGGTAAAGACGGCGGCGATGGATATGCCCCTGATATGGACACGAAGGAAAACAAGGATGGACGTGAAGAGCACCGTGAGCAGTCCGCTGTTGACGAAAGCCGCTCCCATGCCCCCCACGTCCATGTAGTCCGAAATGAGGTAGTCCGGTTCGACGAGGATCCTCCACAGGCCGGACAGGATCCCCGGGAAGGAGTCCCTGGTGAGGCCGAAAAGACAGAGGGCGGTTCCGAAGGAAAAAAGGAACGCCTTTTTCCCCGCCTCGCCGACGAGGGCCTTTTCAAATCCGATCTTCCCCGAGGCCTTCATGCAGGGAAACCTCCCGTTTGGGGCCGTTCACCGTTGAATTTCACTCCGCCCCTTCCTTCGGGGCTTTCTCTTCTCTCCATAAAAACGCACCTCCGGAATTTCCAGGGGGACAGCGCCGCTTTTTCCATTATACAGAATCGGGAGGGGACGCGCTTTCCGGGAGGGGAGACATCCCGTCGATCCGCCGGTTTCGCCGCATGAGGGCGAACTCCCGCTTCAGAAACCAGGCTCCGAGGAGACCGCCGCCGAGGTCCGACAGGGGCAGGGCCATCCAGACGCCGTCCGTCCCCAGGAGAGGGGGAAGGAAGTAGAGCGGGGGGAGGATGAAGAGAAAATGCCGGGAAAGGGTGAGAAAGAGCCCTTTTTTCGGTTTCCCTATGGCCTGGAAGGTATGGGAGGCGATGATGCTCACCGAGGCGAAGAGAACGCCGCTGTAGCCTATCCGCAGCCCCCGGACGGTAACGGCCAGAAGCTCGGGATCGGTGTCGTTGAAGATGCGGATCAGCGGTTCCGGCACCGACATGATGAGCAGGAAGCTCCCCGCGAAGAAGGCCAGCCCCATGAGGATGGCGGACCGGACGGCGTCGATCACCCGGCCGTAGTCCCTCGCGCCGTAGTTGTACCCGATGAGGGGCTGCACCCCCTCCGCCAGCCCGAGGACGGGAAGGAAGAGGAGGCTGTCGAGGCTGAAGAAGATCCCCATGGCGGAGATGGCGAGGTCTCCCCCGTAGGTGCGGAGAAAACGGTTGAAGAGCGCCATAATGAAGGTGAAGCTGAACTCCGTCAGGAACGGGGCGGTTCCGATGGCCAGCATTCTCCCGACAATCACCCGGTCAGGGCGGAGATTTTTCACCCGGAATCGGAGGACACCCCATCTCCGGACATAATACACGGCAGCCCATCCGAGGGAGAGGAACTGGGAGGCCACCGTCGCCAGAGCCGCCCCTCGGATGCCCATATCCAGACCCAGGATCAGGATCCCGTCCAGGATAATGTTGGCAAAGGCTCCCACGAAAAGGGTGTACATGGCATACCGGGGGTTCCCCTCCGCCCGGATGAAGTAGTTGAGGCCGAAGGCCACGGTCGAAAAGGGGATGCCCCAGACGATGATGTCGAGATATTCCTTCGCCAGGGGGAGCATGGTCTCGCTCGCACCTGACAGCTCGAGGATGGGGGCGCTGAACAGGCCGCCCGCGGCGGCGAGAACGGCGCTTCCGCAGAGGAGGAAGACGAGGGCGTTCCCCATGGTCTTTTCCGCCCGGGCCCGGCGCTTTTCGCCGAGGGAGATGGATACCAGGGCTCCCGCCCCCACCCCGATGAGAAGCCCGTAGGCGAAAACCAGCAGCATGAAGGGAAACGCCACGCTGATGGCGCCGATACCGGCCGGGCCAACGGTGCGGCCCACGAAGATGCGGTCCACGATGTTGTACAGGGCGTTGGCCAGCATCCCGCCGATGGCCGGCAGGGAAAACCGGATCATCAGGCGGGGAATGGAATCCGTCCCCATGACGTGGGTTCTGTCCTGAAAATGTGCCATAATCGAAGCCTCCGAAGTGATTTCCGTCAGGAGTATGATTATAGAGAAAAGAATAATATAGTAAAGCCGAAACAGAAAACCTAAATCCGCAGGTTTTCCAGGCAGAGGGAGTGTCGCCGGGAAAAGCGCCCGGGCCGGGAAACCGACATGGATGTCGGTTTAAGGTGCGGTTGTCATGGAAGACAATCTGCACCGACGGCCCAAGCGAGCACCGGTGACGCTCCCCGCTGCCCGCGGATTTAGGGAAAACGCCGGCCATAGAAAGATGCCCGCAGTTTTGGACCGGCACGTGTATCCGGAGGAGACACCATGAACATCAGGCCCCTTTTCCCCGAACGGCTCCAGGACTTCTGCGCTCCCGCTCCCAGGTCGGGTGAATTCCTCCTGGAGCGGCGTTTCGCGGAAACCTACGCCTTCGCCCGGGGAATCCCCCTGGAGTACGACAAATTGCTGGAAGAGATCCGACAGTGGTGCGAAGCCTCCGGCATCGGTGCCCACGGCGGAAGCATCTCCTTCGGCGGGCGCCGCCATGGGAAGGAATACCGCGGGACCGCCACCAGGTTCCGGGACGAACTGAGCATCCTGATCCACGCCGACGGGGAGGGGCGAAGGCGCTACCGTATTCCGGAACTCTGGTCGGACTATTCCTGGCTCGTCATCTACCAGGAGCCCCTGTCGGGCGAGTGGCGCTCATGGCCCGGCGCGGCGAAAGAGCCCTCCGTGATGGAACGGGACAGGACAACGGAGGAAAAAGCCAGGGAAGGCTTTGACTGGGTCTGCAGAAGGCGGATCATTTCCAGGGCCCGCCTTTTCCGGGGGGACAGCCTGGTGAAGGAATATTTTGCCCACCCGGAAAGAACTCGGGCCGGGGGAACCCCCGGCCCGAAACCATGATCTCCTAATCCTGCACCGGGTAGCCCATCTCGTCCAGGGCCTTTCGCAGAGCGGCTTCCGCCTCCGGCGGGAGTCTGTCCATGCCGCCCTTCTCCGTCTCCCTCGACTTCACGAAGGCCAGCCTGTCCCGGAACCGGGCGAAGAACTCCCTCCTGTACTTTTCGTCAGCAAAATCCACGGGGAAGCGCTCGAGCTCAAGGGTCTCCATGTCGCTGAAGGGACCGAAGGGGACGAAACGGGCCTTCTCCTCGATGATGGCCTCGAGGATCCCCAGGGTGTCGGCGGGAGTGACCTTCTTTCCCATGAAATCTCCCGTGTTGAGGATATAGCAGTCCACCCCGTCCTTGAAGAGGGTCCGGAACCGTTCGAAATCAAGGGCGAGGGGGTAGGTCCGGAAGGGGTTGGCGTAGCACTCGATCACCAGCGCATTGGGATCGATGCCCGGGGCGAGCCGCTCGGCGGTGGTCCGCTTGGTGGCGAGGGTCGCCCCCATGACGGCGGCGAGGTCCGGCCCCTTGAGCCGAAGAACAGGCGGCAGGGACTGGTCCTTCATCAGCCAGAAGACGGCATTGATGGGCTCGTCGATGCGGTCCACCCTCACGGGCGACCAGAGCTTCGACTTGATGGCCCGGCCGTTTCCGTTCCGCAGGTCCTCCGTCACGGGGTAGAGCAGTCCGTCCTCTCCCCTTGTGACGCCGCAGTTCTGCAGGGAGATGATGAACTTGTTGTCCTCGCACCCCATGGGGTAATCCTGCACCTTGTCGAAGTAGGAAGGCTCCAGGGCGATGGCGTACTTCTCCTTCACGTTGATGATGAAGGCGTCGTCGTGGAGGACGGTAATGTCGTACTTCCCGCCGTGGCGGGCGTGGGTGAGGGTGGATTTTCCCGAGCCGGAGAGGCCGAACACGGCGGAGACGAAAGACCGGCCGCTCTTCAGGTTGTACCGCTTCAGCCCCCCGTGGCAGGAGGCGAAGCCGTTCCGGACGGCGGTTCCCCAGGCGAGGGTGAGGGTTCCCTTCTTGAGTTCGCCGAAATAGCGCATGCCGAGGACGGCGGCACAGTTGTGGAGGGGATCGAAAAAGGCCAGTCCCAGGGGGAACTCGGGACATGTCCAGTCCGGGTCGGCGAACATGAAGATGTCGCCGTCGGGAAGCACCCTGGAATCCCTGTACATGTCAATGTAGGTTTTGTTCAGGTACTGGAAGTTCAGCATCCAGTTGTACACCAGGTTCTCGTGGTTCTTCGGGGCGAGGAGATGGGCCTTGACCATGAAATCTTTCTCGAGGCCGATATAGGTTTCGGCGGAATAAAACGTGCGGAACCGGCTCCCGTACACCGCTTCCCGGAGGACGGGGGCAAGTTCCGCCATGTTCACCCCGGGCTCTCCGACGATCTTCCTGGCCGCGGCGCACCGGCCCACCACGGCTCCGTCGTTCATCAGCAGGACATTGCTCCCGGAAGGCAGTCCCTGCCCTTCCGGGCGGTACACCGGCATTCCCGTAAGCTCCACTGTTCCGGGACTGGTCCGGGCAAGGT
>JAPXRK010000005.1:19257-19881 GCA_033813575.1 Synergistales bacterium | reverse complement strand
TCATTGAAGGGTCTCTTCTCCGGCATGACGGACAGGCTCTGTCCCACCTCCTGGTCCGCCTTTGCCGTGAACTGAAAGAGGACTGATTTCCTTGGCAAATACCGATTCAGGCAAAACTCTCTCTTCCTTTATGTGGGATGAATGGCTCGCGGCCTCCTGCAAGGACAGGACAGAGGCCCTGGAGGAAATCCGCGGCATACTCCAGGGGATGACGGTCACAGAGAGAACGGAAGAAGAGCTGCTCCTTTCCAGCGGCAGATTATGGCTCTTCCGGCGGTTGATCAAGCTCTGGGGAAAAGCGGACCTTAGCTCCGTCCACGAGTTTCCGCCCCTTCTGAGCATTCCGAGATCGCTCAAGGGGAAGGTTTTTCTCCGTTTCCCGGAAAAACTGCTCTTCCTGCACGAAAACCGGAGGGATGACATGGCCCGTTTTGAAAAGAAACGGCCGGACTGGCTTCGCGGACTCTGGGGAAGCTGCGGAGCTCTCTACATTCCAAAAAGCGGATATTACCTGAGTTTTAGGGTTCCTTCCAGGGAAACGGAGCTCACCGCCGCCGCCATGCTGAAAAAAAGCGGTTTTTCCTTCGGCAGGAGACACATACAGGGAAAACATGAAATCACCCT
>JAPXRK010000005.1:0-19247 GCA_033813575.1 Synergistales bacterium | reverse complement strand
CCTCCGAAACCAGGAGGAAATCGTCACGTTTCTCATCAGAATCGGCCTTGTAAAAACATCGCTCCGCATGGAGGAAAAGGCCATCGTCCGTTCCATGAGAAACAGGGCGAATATGCTGGTAAACTGTGACTCGTCTAACATCCGGAAATCCCTGGATGCCGCCACCCGGCAGCTGGAGATGGCCCGGACGGCCCTTTCTGCGCCTGGCTTCGAATCCCTGCCCGAGGTCCTGAAAAGCCTCGTGACGTCAAGGATCACCAATCCCAGTGTGACCCTCGAGGAGCTCGGCAGGCTGCAGTCGCCTCCCATCAGCAAAAGTACTGTACAATATCGGTGGAAAAAGCTCGAACAGGTTTTGGTTCCGCCCGCAAGGAGCGGCGAGAGGAAGTAGATTCCGGAAGGAGGAAGATTATCCATGAAACTCCGTCTGTTTTCCCACCAGGACGTCGCGGGGAAAAAAGTGTTGCTCAGGGTGGATTTCAACGTACCCGTCAAGAACGGCGAAGTTGCGGACCTCACCAGGATTCTGGCCCACAGAGACACTATATCCGCCCTGCTGAAATCGCACGCGAAGGTCGCCCTCTGTTCTCACCTCGGCAGGCCCAAGGGGAAAAAAGTTCCCGAAATGTCCCTCTCGCACGTTGCGGCCGCGGCGGAAAAAGCCCTTGATCACCCTGTGAAATTCTGCAGCGAGTGCATCGGGCCGGAGGTCGGAACAGCTCTTGCATCCCTCGCCCCGGGAAACCTTCTGCTGCTTGAAAATCTCCGGTTTCATCCCGAGGAACAGGAAAACGACCCCAAATTCGCCGAATCCCTTGCGGCCCCATTCGACGTCTTCGTCATGGACGCTTTCAGCGCTTCCCACAGGGCCGACGCATCCACGAACGCCATCATGAACGTTCTTCCCTCTTTCTCCGGGTTTCTGCTGGAAAGGGAAGTCAACATGCTCTCAGCGGTGAGCGAGAACCCGGAAAAGCCCTTCATTCTCATCCTTGGAGGGGCGAAAGTGTCCGATAAAATCGGGGTGGTGGAGCATCTCATGGACAAGGCGACCGCCATTCTGATCGGCGGGGGCATGGCCTTCACTTTTCTGAAGGCCGGAGGCGCCAATATCGGACGGTCCCTCTTCGAGTCCGAGAAAGCCGGATTCGCTCTTGAAATGATGAAAAAAGCGGATGAAAAGGGCGTCGAAATACTCCTTCCCATCGACGTGGTCGCCGGGGCATCCCTGGACATGTCCCAGGGCGACCGGATCGTACCCGCAGACGAAATTCCGGAGGACCTGATGGGTCTCGACATAGGCCCGAAGACTGCGGAGCTTTTCGCGAACAAGGCGGCAGGAGCCAAAACAGTCCTCTGGAACGGTCCCATGGGAGTATTCGAAAATCCGCTGTTTGCGAAGGGAACAAGGGCAGTGGCCGAGGGAGTCGCCCGGTGTACGAAAAACGGAGGGCTTACGGTTGTCGGGGGCGGCGATACGGCGTCCGCGGCGAAACAGCTCGGATTCGACCGGGACGTATCCCATGTTTCCACCGGCGGGGGAGCGAGCCTTGAATTCTGCGAAGGCAGGCAGCTCCCAGGAATAATGCCCCTGCTGTCCGAGTAGAAAGCAATCATCCCGAGAGGAGGGGCCGGACATGAAAAAAGTCTATCTTTACGGAAACTGGAAAATGAACATGCTCCCTGATGAAGGGGAAGCGTTTTGCCGCTCCCTGGCGAACAGGATTACCGGAAATCTCTATGGAAGCGATATCGTAGATATCTGCCTTTTTCCTCCCTTCCTGGCTATCCCGTCTGTTCTGAAGGCGCTCCCGGGTGCCCCCGTATCGGCAGGAGCCCAGGACGGATATTTCGAGGACAGGGGTGCATACACCGGTGCCGTGTCCATGGAAATGGTCCGGTCCGTCGGATGCTCTCATGTCCTGGTGGGGCATAGTGAACGTCGTCACATATTTGGGGATAGCGACGAGATCGTGGCCAAAAAACTGAGAAAGGCCCTGGACGTAGGACTGAAGGCTGTTCTTTGTTTTGGTGAAACCCTCGAGGAACGGGAAGGCGGAAAAACGATCCGGGTGGTGCAGGACCAGCTTCGTTCAGCCTTCCTATCCGTGCCGGAAGGCCATGCCAAAGATCTCATACTTGCCTATGAACCTGTATGGGCTATCGGGACCGGGAAAAACGCAAGCCCCGATGACGCCCAGGAGGTCTGTGCCTTTGCGGCGAAACTGGCCCTTGAGGCTTTCGGCGGCCAGAACCGGATTCCCGTACTGTACGGAGGAAGTGTCAAGGATTCAAACGCGGGAGAGCTTCTTTCCAGGCCGGACATTCACGGCGCCCTGGTGGGCGGAGCGTCCCTGAAAGTGGACTCCTTCCTTGCAATTTACGAAAACTACAGAAAGGTCTCCGCAGGATAAACTGCCGCCCGGAAAGCAATAAAACGTAACATAAGATATATTATAGGACATCTACTTCTTCAAAAAACGCAGCTGCCGGTAATGTCCGGCGGCTGCGTTTGTCATTGTCATTTCAGTCTTCGTAGGTAAAATGAAACGTCGGGGCGTCGCCCCAGAGCTTTTCCAGCTTGTAATGGTCCCTGCCGGCCCTGCTGAAGACATGAACCACCACTTCACCCGCATCTATGAGACGCCACTGGGAACTGTCATATCCTTCGACCGTGGTCTGCAGGCCTTGTGAATTCAATGCTTCCAGGGCCGCATCCCTGAGGGTGCCCATGTGGATTTCCGAATTCGCCGTAACAAGGACGAAGGTATCCGAAATGGCGGCAGATCCTTCCATGTCCATGGCTACGATATCAAGCCCCCTTTTGTCAGCAAGGGCGTTGTACAGGTATTCAAAATCCCTGAGCCGGTTTTCTTTCTTCAATCCTTCACCTTCTCCTTTAGTGGTTGAGGTCCGCACTTTTCCTGTCATCGGCGGGCTAATCCCCCGAGCCTCTGCAGAACCTTTTCACTGTCCTTCCCGATGATAATTGTAACATGAGGGACAGCCGAGCTCTTCGAAATAAGATTCTTGCCCACCCCTGCTATTTCTCCCAGTGCCTGGGCCGTTTTCCGGACTGCCTCGGCACCTTTTTCCGGGACCTGGATGCTTGTCGTCCGATAATCGAAATGCTTTGCGTTTCCGATGTGCACCACATCAATGCCGATTTTCTGGAGTGCCGTCGCGGCATCTTTGCCGAGCCCGGACGCTCCTGCGCCGTTGAGCACCGAAACCGGCGTGGTCACCGAGGCAATCAGCGATTCCAGGTCAATCTCCCCGTTATGGGAGGGTCCCTCCTGGCCTTCCGGTGCCCGGTCACCGGAAACGAGCCCGTCGGGGGTCTTTTCAGGAAGTCCGGTGAGCTGGGCGGAGGCCTCGGCTGTGTCCCCTATCCAGTAGCTGAGGTTGGAAATATAGGCTGCTTTTCCTGGGAGAGTAAAGAAATGGAGGTTCTCTCCCGAAAGGTCGGCAAGGTAGGACGCAAGCTGCAGCGCCTGGGCGGGGGTCATATCGGAGTTCACCATTTCTATGGCCTTCTGGACCAGCTCGGGAATCTTCGGGATCATGGCCGGTGTCTGGACTTTTTTCAGGACCGCCTTTATGAATTCCTGCTGCCGCTTCACCCTTCCGATATCCCCCATGGCGTCATGACGGAAACGGACGTAGTGAAGGGCATTCTTCCCGTCGAGCTTCTGGAATCCCTTCGGGATGTTGATGAAGAGTTTTCCGGAATAGTCGTTGTAGACCATCCGCCGTTCGACATCCACTTCAACGCCTCCTATGAGGTCGATGATGGATGGGAAGGTGTCGTAGTTGACGAGGACGTAATAGTTTACGGGAAGTCCCAGAAAATTGACCACTGTTTCCTGGAGCTTCTCCACTCCTCCGTAGGCATAGGCATGGTTGATCTTGTCCCAGCCCTTGCCGGGAATCTGGACCCTGGTGTCCCGGGGGATGGACATCACCCGGACAATCTTGTTGTCTATGTCGACAGTCGCGAAGGCAATTGCGTCCGCCCTTCTGCCTCCATCCACGTCATCGATCCCGATGAGGAGGATGTTTGCCGTTCCCGAAGCTTCGGTGAAGGAGATGGATTCCTTGATGGTCTGCGGCTTCGGATCAACAAAGGTCCGGACGCGCATGGCCGCACCCGCGAAGGCTGACGTAACGGCAAGCAGAAGAATGGCGGCGATTTTCATTATTTTCATCGGCTCACACCTCCATCTTTCTCCTGTAGAGCCCTTTTTTATAGATGTACTGTTCCACAGCCTCGGGAAGAAGGTACTTGATGCTTCTCCCCTGCTCTATCCTCTGGCGGATTTCCGTGCTGGAAATGGAAAGGAGGGGGATCTCCAGCGGAATAATGGCGCTCCTCATTTCGGCCGGCAGAGACTCAAGCTTCTGGGGAACATACCCCGGCCTGTTGACGGCGACAATTCTGCAGAGACCGGGAAGGGCTTCGTGCTCTTTCCACGTGGTTATGCCGAGCACCGCATCAAGCCCGGTGATAAAGTAAAATTCCACTTTCTCAGGGGCATACCAGTGCCGCATTTCCCTCAGCGTATCCACCGTATGGCTCGGTTCCTTGCGGTCGATCTCGATTCTTGAAGGGGTAAATTTCTGGTTCCCCAGGGTCGTGAGGAGTGTCATGACATACCTGTCTTCGGGGGATGCCGTCTTGCGTTCCCTTTTATGGGCAGGATCCCCCGCCGGAATGAAGATGACTTCGTCCAGGTCGAGGGCAGTCCTGCTTTCTTCTGCGGCAAGAAGATGGCCGAAATGGATCGGATCGAAGGTTCCGCCCATGATCCCTATTTTTCTCAGCGTCTTTCGGGCTCTTTCGTGCACGTCCGTCATTCCCCTGTTGTCAGCCGTCACTCCATGACCTTGTCAGGTTCGAAATCGAATTCAAGGTCTCCTATATACACTTTATCACCTTTTTGGGCGCCGTTTTCTTCCAGGAGTTCCTCAATCCTGAATCTCCGGACGAGCCGGGCGAATTTCAAAATTGCGTCCTCGTGCTCAAAATCATACCGCTGCAGAATTTTTTCGAGCGCTTCGTGGACCACCCTGAAACCAGAGCCGTCCTGAAGCCTGACAATGGAAACAGGTTCTTTTTTCCTTCTTTGCCGCACCGGTTCCGGTGTCTCAGGGGCAACCAGCCTGGTTGCTCCTGCGGGGCGCGGGTTATTCCGCGCCAGAGATACGATGGCCGGAATAAAGCCGTCGATGCCCTCCCCCGTCATGGCACTGACAGTGAAGTATGGAATGCCTTCCCGTTCCATGAAGGACCTCACCTCCCGGTCCACGTCGGCCGTCCCCGCCAGGTCTATCTTGTTTCCCACGACGATGCATGGACGGGACAGGAGGTCTTCCCTTTCTTCGCCGGGAAGACGGTCGCCCGCCATGGCGTTGTAGGCGCGGAATTCTTCCCTGACGATTTTCCATTGGTCAAGTACATCTTCCGCGGAGCCGGAGGAGAGATCGAGAAGGTGAACAAGAAACCGTGTTCTCTCTAAGTGCCGGAGAAAATACACACCGAGCCCCTTGTTCTCGTGGGCTCCCTCGATGAGACCGGGAACGTCGGCGATCACGATTTTCTGGTCGTCCACAGACAGGACGCCAAGGTTGGGTGAAAGGGTTGTGAAGGGGTAACCGGCAATTTTCGGCTTCGCCGTCGAAATAGCCGCAAGGAGACTCGATTTTCCCGCATTTGGAAAACCGACGAGCCCCACGTCCGCAATGAGTTTCAATTCCAGCAGAAGCCGTTTTTCTTCTCCTTCGTCTCCCTTTTCCGCGAAGCGGGGCGTTTTTCTCACCGAGTTGGCGAAATGCGCATTCCCTCTTCCGGGCCTTCCTCCCCTGGCAATTACCACTCTTTCTCCGGGTTCGACCAGGTCTGCGAGAATTTCTCCCGTATCATCATCATAGACAATTGTACCGCAGGGAACCGTAATGATCCGGTCCTCCCCCGCCGCACCCGATTTCAGCCCGCCCTTGCCGGGCTGACCGTGGCCCGCCTGGAATTTTTTCTCGTATTGGAAGTCAGCCAGGGTCAGCGTTCCGGGGGCGGCCTCGAAGATTATGTCTCCGCCCTTTCCTCCGTCAGCGCCGTCAGGGCCGCCTTTCGGTATGAATTTCTCTCTCCGGAAACTCAGGCAGCCGTTTCCACCCCGTCCTCCGGACACCTCAATTTTTACGAAATCAACGAATTTCATGTCATCACCGGGTGAAATCCCATATTCCCTTCAGTTTTACCAAATAAAAAAAGGACCCGGGACATCCTCCCGCACACCGGAAAATGTTTATTGTCTCCCGGCAGTACGGAAAGAAGTGAAGGCCCTTTTGATGCTGTTCTACTTTCGGTCTCCAAAAGACGGGCCTATTCGGCCAGTTCAAGAACCACGGAAACGAACTTCCTGCTGCCCTTCGTCTCGAAGTTGACCACACCCTCACTTGTGGCGAAAAGGGTGTCATCCTTGCCGATGCCGACATTCTTGCCGGGGTGAATCTTTGTCCCCCGCTGCCGGACGATAATGTTTCCCGCCTTTACGGCCTGGCCGGCGTATTTCTTGATGCCAAGGCGCTTTCCTTCGCTGTCCCTGCCGTTTGTACTGCTCCCCTGGCCTTTTTTATGGGCAAAGAACTGCAGATCAAAAATCCAATTCATTTACGTGCACCTCCACAATTCGGACATGATCGGGATAAACCCGGGCAATTTCTTTCAGCGAGCCAATAATGGTCTCCGCCAGGACATCCCCCTCCGAAGCTGAACACTCAGTCCAGTCAAGGGACATTTTCGCTTTTTTTTTGTCAATGGCGGACCGCAGGCCTCTTTGTTTCAACACCTCATGGAATCCGTAAAACAGAGCCTGGACAAGGGCTGAAACGCCAGCGCAAACGACATCGGAACCTCTCTCGGAAAACCCCGTATGCCCTGTTGCCACAATGGCAACTTTCCGACCGGCTTTCAGGCCGACGGAGATTTCCGTCATTTATCAGGCTCCCGGAGTGATGGAATCGATCCGTATCTCCGTAAAATGCTGTCTGTGCCCTCTCAGGCGACGGTAATTTTTCTTGCTCTTGAACTTGAATACAAGCACCTTGCGGTCTTTTCCGTTGGTGACCACCGAGGCCTTTACTGACGCACCCGGGACATAGGGAGTCCCGACGGATATCCCGTCATCCCGGCCCACGAAAAGGACCTTGTCAAGGATCACTGATTCTCCCTCCGCAACTCCAAGGGATTCAACCTTCAGCAGGTCGCCCTCCTGGATCCGGTACTGCTTGCCGCCTGTTTCAACGATAGCGTACATTCTTTTCCTCCTCCCGCCGGGGGCCCAGGCACCCGTGAAGGTTTACGGCCTGCCCCGTGCGATATATACACCGAACCGTAGCATTATACGAAGTTCTTCAATGAATGTCAATTTTTCGATTCAGCGGAAATCAGGGACTCAGGCCTTCCGGAAAGGAGTTTTTTCGCATGTTCCATTGCCTCGGGAAGACCGGCGTCACCGGAGAGCATCCTGGCTATTTCCGCCGCCCGCTCATCTTCTCCAAGCTTGATGGCCTCCACTGATTCCCCGTTTTTCCTCACCAGGTAGTGATGGTCCGCCAATGCAGCTATGGTTGCTTCATGAGTGACAAGAACGACCTGGCATCTGCGGGATAGTTCCTGCAGCTTGTACCCGGCAAGGACGGCGGCTCGGCCGCCAAGGCCCGCCTCCACTTCATCGAATACCAGGGTCGGAGGAAGGGATGATTCCGGGAGAGAAAGCTGGAGCGCAATGAGAATCCGGCTCAGTTCACCCCCCGATGCGGTTTTGTTCACCGGAGTTTCCCCTTTTCCCCCCGCGGACAGGGTAAAAGAAACTTCATCCGCTCCGGTGCTCCTTATTTTTTCCAGTTCCGAGAGACGGACGGAAAACCGGCATTCCTCCATGGCAAGGTCGGCGAGATGGCGGTTGACATCCCGTTCCAGCTTTGAAGCCGTGTCGGTACGAAGGGAGCGTAATTCGGCCGCCAGTCCGGCAGCCTCCCTCCGGAACACCCGGCCTTTTTCCGCCAGCTCCGCTAGATTCCGTTCCTGTTCCCGGATCCATTCGGAAGCTCTTTTCGCTTCATTGCACCATTCAAGGAACTCTTCCGCGGAGGCCGTCCCTGAGGCTCTTTTCAGCTTCCTCAGGAGACCTCCCCTTTTCTCCAGAAGATCCTGTTCCCTTTCCATCTCGTCAACGGACTGCCCGGCCGTCATCCTGGCCGCTTCCCGTGCAAAAACCTGGAACCTCTCCAGTCCTTCGTTGAAGAGTTTCGCGAGTCCGCTCTCATTGTTTTCAAAGCACCGCAGCAGTTCGAGGCCGCTTGATTCGAGCAGATCGAGCAGTCCCTGGCCCGCCGCTCCTCCCGTCATCCGCAGAAGATTGTCCTTGGCTTTTTTCAGACGTTCGGTCCGGAGGGAAAGGGTCTGAACCTCCGATTCCCATGCCGCTTCGCACCCCGGGGCCAGTTTCAGCCCCTTCGCCGCCGCGAGGATAGCCTCTCCGTCCTGGAAACGGCTTTTCAGTTCCTGTTCGCGGACCTTCGCAGCCCTCATGGACCGGTCGCACTCCACGGCACTGGAAAAGGTTCTGGACAAAGCCTCTTTCAGACTCGAGGCCTCCACGCCTCCGCAGAAATCAAGAATCTCCATCTGCCGTTTCGGATCGAGCAGCTCGATCTGGGCGAACTGGCTCTGGATGCGCATTTCTTCGTTCATCACCGAGGAAAATGTGGAAAGAGGCACAGCCCTGTCCTGGAAGTACGTCCGGTTTCGTCCGCTTCTGGAAAAGGTTCTCCTGGCGAAGAGAACGGAACCGTCTTCATCTTCCGAAAAGGCAGCACCGGCCCTGTCGCCTGAAACTCCCGCAAGCACCGCCTCAACGGCCCCCTCTTCCTCTCCGGAGCGAAGAAAGGCCGACTGGCTCCTTTTCCCGCCGAGAAGTTCGAGAGAACGGACAAGACTGCTCTTGCCCGCTCCGCTTTCACCCGTTATGACGGTCAGGCCTTTTTCAAACCGGAGGGTTGCCGAAGCCACTCCCCCCACGTTCCGAATGGTCACTTCCTCGATCATGGGGGGGATCACTCCTTTTCGAAGGTGACAATACCCCTTCCCCACTGGAGTTTCTCCTGGAGAAGATCGAAGTAGTTTCTCGTGGGCAGGGCGATCACGCTGACGGCCTTCTCGCCGTTCAGGGAGATGCGTATGCTGTCACCGGGGAGAATTTCATATCCGAGCTGCCCGTCCTGGGTGAGAAGCAGGTCCCTGTGGTTTCCCTTCGGGGTGAGGGTAATGACGTCGTTCTCTCCGGCGAGCACCGGACGGGTATAGAGGGTGTGGGCACAGATGGGAACGATGATCATGCAGGGAATATGGGGAGGGACGATCGGTCCTCCGGCGGACAGGGCATACGCCGTGGATCCCGTTGGAGTGGAAACAATGATGCCGTCCGCAGGCAGCGTGTTGAGCACCTTGTCGCCGAGGCTCACTTCGATATGCATCACCCTGGCCATGGCCCCTTTTGCGAGGACCAGGTCGTTCAGGGCGAACAGGGTGTGGATGTTTTTTCCGTCTCTGCAGATTTTCCCTTCGAGAACCCGGTGTGACAGCAGGGAATATTCGCCTCTCAGAATTGCCTCAAGGTCTTTTTCCGCCTCCTCGGCCTTGCCGGACGCGAGAAAGCCGAGATGGCCAAGGTTGATGCCGTAAAGGGAGATGGGCGCTCCAAGGACGTACCTGGCCGCCCTGAGGAACGTCCCGTCGCCTCCGATGACGACCGCGATGGAAACGGTCCTTTTCCACTCCTCGTCATCGACACCCTGTATTCCCAGGACAGAAGCCTCATGGGGCGGGAACAGAAAGGAGACGCCTGACGCCTTTCCCCATTCGAGGAGGGATCCGGCCATTGCGAGCGCTCCTGGTTTTCGTGTGTTGACAAGCATTCCGATGCGGGGATCAACCATTGCCTATCCATCCTTCCGGAAAAAGTGATGGGCTTCTTCCACTGTTTTCTCCGGCGACAGCGGCCGGCCGGATCCTTTTGTCCTGACCACGTGGAGAAGGTACTCAATATTCCCCATGGGACCGGTAATCGGTGAAAATGCCAGTCCCGCCGGGTGGAAATCGCCGCTCTCTTCACAGAAGGCGAGAATATCCCGTAGTACCGAAATGTGGTCTTCCTTCGACCGGACCACTCCCCCTTTGCCGACCCGTCCTTTCCCGACTTCGAACTGGGGTTTCACCAGCAGTATGGCCTGTCCCTCCGGGGAGAGAATCAGCCTGACCGGAGGGATCAGGAGCTTGAGTGAAATAAAGGATGCGTCGGCGACGACGAGGCCGGGGATTTCCGGAAAAAGCTCCGGGGTGAGAGTCCGGGCGTTGGTCCTTTCCATGACAACCACTCTTTCGTCATTCCTCAGGGACCATGCGAGCTGACCGTATCCCACGTCCACCGCGTACACCTTCCTGGCCCCTCTCTCGAGAAGCACCTGGGTGAAACCGCCGGTGGAGGCACCGATATCCACGCAGACCAAATCCTCAGGGGATACGCCAAAGGAATCGAGCCCCTTGAGAAGTTTGTGGGCTCCCCGACTGACCCATTTTTCCCCGTCATCCCGAACTTCCAACGGGGCATCCGAAGGAACCAGGGAACCCGTCTTGTCCACCCGGGAACCGCCCACGAAAACCTTCCCCGCCAGAAGGAGCGCCTGGGCCTTTGTTCTCGTCTCAACGAGCCCCCTAGATACGAGCAGCCTGTCGATACGCTCTTTTTTGGAACTCGACAAAACAATTCACCACTTTCCCCGGGGTGAGACCGCAATATTCCTCCTGTTCCCGGATCGTTCCCTGGGGAACAAAAATATCAGGGACCCCCATCAGGGAAAGGGCAGCGGGCTTATCCTCCGTCATGTTCCTGGTCATAGCGGCTATGGCCTCTCCGGCGCCGCCGGTGGCATATCCGTCCTCCGCCACGATGGCGAAGGAGTGGGACGCGAGGATTTCCCGCAGGTCCTGTTCGGGAAGGGGTTTCAGGCACCTGAGGTCCATTACCGTGGGAAGGGGGAAGATTCCCTGGCTCCTGGCCGTTTCCCTCGCCCGAAGCATGAGCTCCACTGTTTTTCCGTAGCCGATGAGGGCCCATTCGCTTCCCGCCTCGAGTATTTCCGGCTTCAGGATGTCCGGAGCAGAAGGCGTTATCAGGGAACTCCCCTTTTTCAGGCAGGGGACTGCAGTTCCCCTGGGAAAGCGGATCATCACGGGCCCCTCATGTTTTCCCCCGTAAAGGAAGAGGTGCCGCAGCGATTCCTCGTCCCGGGGAGCCGTCATGACAAGGTTCGGCACAGGCCTGGACCAGGGGATGTCCAAAAGCCCCTGGTGGGTCTCCCCGTCCTCCCCGACGAGGCCTGCCCTGTCCACGGCGAAGGTGACGGGAAGATTCTGCATGCAGACGTCATGCACAACCTGGTCCATGGCCCGCTGCAGGAAGGTGGAATAGACAAAAACCACCGGTTTCAGTCCTCCCGCGGCCATTCCAGCCGCCATGGTCACCATGTGTCCTTCGGCGATCCCCACGTCGAAAAACCTGTCAGGGAACCGGGAGGCGAAATCGTCCAGTCGGCTCCCGCATTTCATGGCCGCAGTAAGGCAGACGATCCGCCTGTCCTTTTCCGCCATGTCGAGGACGATTCCGGCGGCTGCTTCGCTCCAGGATCTTCCCGCCTTTTCGCCCGGCTCTTTCGGCCGGGCGGGAGAAACACCGTGGAAAGCGGTGGGGTCCTTCTCGGCCTGCTCGGAACCTTTTCCCTTGACAGTCACCACGTGCAGAAGCACCGGCCGGTCGTATTTCTTCGCCAGCTCGAAGACGTTTTCAAGCTCCTCAGTATTGTGACCGTCGAAGGGACCCCAGTAGTTTATGTCCATCTCGTCGAAAATGTTGACGGGCTTGACGATGGTCTTTATGTGGTCCTTCATCTTGCCCAGGACATTCTCAAGAGCCTGCCCCCGGGGTAGGGACACGCAGGATTCCTTTATGGCCTTCTTGAGCCAGTTGTAGGCCGAACTGGAACTCAGTCGGGCCAGGTGGGTGGCCATGCCTCCGACCCGGGGGCTGATGGACATGGTGTTGTCGTTGAGGACATAAATCACTTTCGTCCCGGATTCCCTGGTATAGTTCAGCGCCTCGAAGGCGAGGCCGTTGAGGAGGGCGGCGTCGCCGATGACCGCCACCACGTGGTGCTTCTTCCCCAGGACATCCCTCGCCTTGGCAAACCCCAGGGCGGCCGAGAGAGAGGTGCTGCTGTGACCGGCGTCGAAATGGTCGAAAGAGCTTTCCCTCCTTCTCGGAAATCCGCTGATTCCTCCCCACTGCCTGAGTGTATGGAACCGTTCGAGCCTCCCTGTGAGAAGCTTGTAGGCGTAAGCCTGGTGTCCCACGTCGAAGAGGATTCGGTCTTCCGCCGGGTCAAAGGAACGCAGAAGGGAGAGAACGAGTTCAACCGCACCGAGGGAGGACGCAAGATGTCCCCCGTTCTGCAGAACGACGGAAGTGATCCGTTCCCGCAGTTCGCCGGCAAGAGCGCTGACGTTCTCCCTGGAAAGGTCCCTGAGTTCCGTATAGTCTTTCAGCGTTTCAAGAATCGCCATGTCACTTCGTCCGTTCACAAAGATATTCCGAAAGATCGGAGAAAAATACCGTGTCGCCGCAAACGCCTTCCAGGGCCGCCGAAGCGAGCCTGCTCTCGCGGGACGCAAGTTCCCGGGCTTTCTGAAGGCCGTATGCGGCAACAAAGGTTCTCTTGTTCTGCGACTCGTCCTTTCCCGGTGTTTTCCCCAGCTCTTCCGCCGTGGATGTTACATCGAGGATATCATCGACTATCTGGAAGGCGGAGCCAAGATGGTCCCCGTAAGCGCCCAGGGCCGTCAGGGATTCCTCGTCGGCTCCCGCGAGGATCGCCCCTGACAGGATGGACGCCCGAGGAAGGACGGCAGTCTTCTGACGGGTCACCTTCCAGGGAAAATCCGGGGAATCGTCCATGCTCTGACCGTCGATGTCGAGTACCTGCCCGCCGCAGATGCCCGCCGGGCCGAGGGCGTTCGCCAGTACGTGCATGGAGCTGCATATCCTGTCGGAGGGCAGTCCCATGCCGGGAAGGGCGGAAAGAGGATGCTCGAAAGCCCAGGCCATGAGAGCGTCCCCTGCGAGGATGGCGAGAGCGTCGCCGAAAAGGACATGATTGGTGGGTTTTCCTCTTCTGAGAGTATCATTGTCCATGGCGGGGAGGTCGTCGTGGATGAGCGACGCGGTATGGATCATTTCGAGAGCGAGAGCGAGGGGAACCGTCTTCTCCCTTTCAAGCCCGAAAATCTCTCCGGCCTTTATGCAGAGGACCGGCCTCAGGCGCTTCCCTCCAGCCCTGAGAGAATAGGCCATGGAGTCCATGAGTCTCGGGGGAACCTGTGAGAACGGGCGTGAGCACAGATCCTCAAGGCTTTTTTCGATAAAAGCCCTGGCCCGGTCGAACTGAAGCTTGAAATCACCTCTGTTCATTCCCCGTCCTCCTCGTTCGCCGCCCCGTCGGAAAAGGGCACTTCCTTTCCGTCGGAGGAAAGAAGTGCGACCCTCTGTTTTGCCTCCCTGAGATAAGCCTGACATTCCCTGATCCTTGCCACTCCTTTTTCGAACAGCGCCAAAGCTTCTTCAAGGGGAAGGGCTTCCTTTTCAAGCCGTCCGACGATGGCCTCGATCTCGGCCATTTTTTCGCTGAATTTCATACGCTCGCTCCTCCCTGAAGGATACATCGAATACGGGCTGAAAAAGCCGGTTGGGAACGGACAACATTATACAGAAGCAAAAAGGAACGGGAATCCTTTTTTTCGGCTTTTGGGGAGCCCGACATGCTTCGGTTTACAGTATATCGTTCAATGGAGAAAAGAAAAAGGCTCCTTCTCCCTGATATGGAGGGAAGAAGCTGAACGGCAGGATTTTTCTTTCGAGCCCCGAAATAATTTTCTCCGATTCTCAATTTCATCCCCTTTTTTCTTCTTTTTCCCGAAGAAAAGCATTTGCTCCCCGCTCACCTCTGTGCTAGAATTCTTCCGTTTGGATGAATCCTTATCGAAATATATCGCAACAAGGGGGCGAAATCATGGCCAGAGTATGTGAATGCTGCGGAAGGGGCCCTGCAACGGGGAACGCCGTAAGCCATTCCAACCGCCACACCCGCAGACGGTGGCTCGTCAATCTTCGGAGTGTGAAAGCCGATGTCGGCGGCGGCGAGTCTCTCAGGATGAGGATCTGCACACGATGCCTCAAAGCCGGAAGAGTGAAGCGGGCTGTCTGATCAGCCCGCTTTTTCTCCTGAACCGAGGTAAACGCCCAGAATTCCTTCCCTAACGGAGATTCTGGGCTTTTCTTTTTCCACAAGCCGGTTGCTGACGGCAAAAGGCCTCCCCGGCAGAAGCCCGGCGTTTTTCAGCTCCCACTTCGTTCCTTCCAGGAACACCCCCAGGCATTTCCCTCCGAGAGGCAGAAGAGACAGGACGGAATAACTTCCGGCCGTGACGTCCAGTTCCCATTCCTCTCCCCCGTGGACCAGGAAGAGAACCTCCAGGTGATCGGCAAACGCAAGCACCCTGACGCCCCTCTCGTCCGCCCACAGAGCGGAATGGACTGCGGACCAGAGATGGTCGAACCTCCCGCCCCAGCAGCCGGAAACGATGACCTCCCGCCGGCCTTCCCCGGCGGCACGGAAGAAGGCGAGCTGGAGATCCGTGAAATCCTTGTCGGCGGGGAAAGACTCGACTGCCGTTGTTCCCGCCAAGGCGACCTGTTCCCAGAGGGCCGGCGGCGTGCTGTCCCCGTCACCGAGAAGCCTCGAAGGAGTGAAGCCTGCCTTCATGCACGGAACGAGCCCCGAATCGGCGCACCAGAGCTCCTTTCCCGGAAGGAGATCCCGCAGCCATGACAACGAAGGCTCCCTTCCCCCGGCGACGATGACCAGAGGTTCGCCTGGCCCGCCGTCAGAAAAGGACGCCCGGACGCCCGGAAGGACGATCTCCCCCACGTCAGTCTCCATGGCCGGAGGCGGACCGGAGCATTTCCCTGGCCCTCTCGTCGTCCACGAGGATTTCTCTCGGTTTTGACCCCTCCGGGGGACCCACTATGCCGATCTGCTCCATAGTGTCGATGAGCCGTGCGGCCCTGGTGAACCCGACCCGCAGCTGCCGCTGCAGCCTGCTTGCGGAAGCGATCCCCGTGTCCAGGACGATGTCCACGGCCTCCTCGAGCAGGGGATCGTCAGCGTAGGACGTGTCGCCTCCGGAAGGGGCATCCCCTCCCTGGTCCTCGATATCCACGTACTCGGGATCCCCGAAGACGTTCCTGAGATAGTTGATAATCTCGATGCTCTTTCCGTCGTCGATGAACGGCGACTGGACCCTGAGAGGCCTCGGATATCTCGAACTGACGAACAGCATGTCTCCCTTCCCGAGGAGCCTCTCCGCGCCGGAAATATCGATGATGGTCCGGGAGTCGGTCTGGGACGGGAGGGTAAAGGCGACCCTCGCGGGAACATTCGCTTTTATGAGACCGGTGATGACATTCACCGAGGGACGCTGGGTGGCCAGGATAAGGTGAATTCCGGTCGCCCTGGCCATCTGGGCAAGCCTGCAGATATAGTCCTCCACTTCCTTCTGGGCTGTGAACATGAGGTCCGCCAGTTCGTCCACCACGATCACGATGTACGGGAGCTGCGCTTTCGGCAGGACACACTGGTTGTAGGACTTCAGGTTTCTCACCCTGGCGCGGGCGAAAATCTCGTACCGGTGCTCCATCTCCCGGACCGCCCAGGCAAGGGCCTGCACAGCCTTCTTGGGGGAAACCACCGGCTTGGCCAGCACATGGGGGAGATTTTCGTACATGCTCATTTCCACTCTCTTCGGGTCGATCAGGATGAGCCGTAACTCCTCAGGGGAGCGGTATGAACAGAGTCCCGTGATGCAGCTCGTCACGAAAACGCTTTTTCCCGAACCCGTCGTTCCCGCCACCAGCAGGTGAGGCAGGTCCTCGAGTCCCACCACGAGGGGGCGCGAATCCACCCTCACTCCCATGGGAAGGGGAAGGTCATACTCGTTGTCCTGGAATATCTGGGATTCCAGGATTGTGCGGATGGAAATCCCCCGTCTCTTCGGGTTGGGTATCTCCACTCCCACGTAGGGTTTTCCCGGGATCGGAGCTTCAATCCGCAGGGATGGAACGGTCAGTGCAACGGCCAGGTCGTTGCTCAGGCCTGCCACCTTGCTGACCTTTATTCCGGGTGCAAGCTGCATTTGGAACTGGATGACCGTGGGGCCGATGACCACGTCGGCCATCTCGGCGCTCACGCCGAAATCCGCGAGGGTGGCGATGATGGAAGCAGCCTGCTCCTGTACCGTTTCATTGGTCTCCCGGGAATCAAGAAGCTGCTTCGGTCCGAAAATATCCAGGGGAGGGGGGAAAGAGGCCCCCCGCACTTTTTTCTCCGTTCCCTCCAGTTCGTTGAATTCGATATCCGGAAGAGCATGGGGATCCTTCCCCTCTTCTCCTTCTTCCGGTTCTTCTTCAGAGGAAGGCCTTTCATCACCGGCAGCGAAAGGTCCAGGGGGGGTTTCGGCGGCTGGTTCGGGGGTGGATGGTTCCGTCTCCCTGCCCCGCTTTCGCAGAAAGAAATCATCGTCGTCGCCGGCGAGATCTTCATTCTCTTTCTGAAGCAAGGGGTCGTCTTTCCCTGCCACGGGGGATCCGGGAAAGAGATTTTCCCCGGGCTCCTCCACGGAGTCTTCCACGGGGTCTTCCCGCCCGGCGGGAGAGGAAAGGGACCACGGCCGGGGGGGGCGGTTTCCTTCGGGAAGCACACCCGGGGAAGGCTCCTCCTCAGGCGAAACCGGAGAGGGCTGCGGGGCCCCGTCTTCGGGGAAGGGCATCCGCTTCCATTTTTCGCTCGAAATCGTCTTCACCAGCAGGGAAATTTTCCGGATCACCGCAGCGGGCTGGAAAAAACCGTAGAGACTCGCCGAAAGAACAAGGAACGCGGCACCGAGAAGCAGGGTACCAAGAGAGCCTATGTTGCGGGTAAAAAAAATGGCGAGGCCGTCGCCCAGGTATCCAGGGGACAGGACGGCCACTCCCTGGAATACCGCGGCCATCCGGAAGAGGCCGAAGAGGAGGGCCGAGCAGAAAAACAGGAGGGTTGTACCCAGGAATTGTCTGATAATACCCTTTGCCCCCGTCTTCAGGAGGTAGGAGACGCAGAGGTACCCTCCGAAAAGAACGGGGATGATGACCGCTCCTCCCCAGTTTCTCAGCAGGGAAAAGTGTATCTGTTCTCCCCAGGCTCCCGTCCGGAGCGAAAAAATCGATGCGAGCACATAGAGCAGAAAAGCGAGCACAAGAAAGGCAAACACTTCGCCCCAGAGGGAAAGAATGCCTCCTCCGCTTCTTTTTCCTTTTCCCCTGGACGGTCTTCGCTCGCGGGCTGTATCTTTATTTCCGAAAAAACTCATATCAGGCTCCCGCGCCTCCTATCACCATGCTTTGGAGCAGCAGGGAAGGCTGCCCGTCGGAAACAGGCACGCTCTGTCCCGATTTCCCGCACATCCCCGGCAAAAAGTGGAGGTCGTTTCCCACCGCCTCGATTTTGAACAGGACCTCGGGGCCATTCCCCGTGAGGACGGCTCCGCGGACAGGGTGGGCTATCCGCCCGTCCTTTACGAGATATCCTTCGGTGACCTGAAAAACAAAATCACCGGAGGTGGGGTCCACTTCACCTCCCCCCATCTTCCGTACAAAGAGGCCGTGTTTCATCCCCCTGAGCATATCCTCCGGGGAGGTTTCACCGGGCTCGATGTAGGTGTTCGTCATGCGGGGCTGGGGAATGGAACGGAAGGAGCTCCTCCTGCCGTTGCCCGTAAGGGGAAGGCCGTCCGTCCGTGCCGATGTCCTGTCGGTGAGGTAGCTTTTCAGCACCCCTTTTTCGATGAGAACATTTCTGCGGCAGGGTGTTCCCTCGTCGTCGCAGATCCCGCTTCCCAGAAGCCCGGGAAGGGAGCCGTCATCAACGAGGGTCACCAGGGGGCTCGCCGCTGCCTGCCCGATTTTGCCCCTGTAGACAGAAAAGTCCTTCTGTATGATATCCGCTTCAAGCCCGTGGCCGCAGGCTTCATGCACCATGGTCCCTCCCGCCTCGCCGGAGAGCAGGACCGGCATGGCCCCGGCAGGGCATTCAGGCGCGTCCAGCATGAGAAGTGCCCGTGCCAGTGCGCTTTCAGCGACTTTCAGCGGGGAAATTTCCCGGAAAAATTCTGGACTGCCCAAGGAAAGGGCTTCCGACTCGTAACCTGTCTGCAGCACTCCTCCCTTTTCCACCACCACTTCCACGCTGAAGAGGGTGTACTGCCTCCTGTCTCCCGCGAAGGTATCCTCGCTGTTGAACACGGCAAAACTCCTGCAGGCTGTTTCAAGATGCATGGAAACCTGCTTCACCCACATGGAGGCTCTTCTGATCCTTCCGTCCACATCCTTGAAGAAAGAGAAGTCCGGGAGAGCAAGGATTTCTTCCACGCCGATCACCCGAACATCGCTTCCCCCGCAGGGAGGAAGAAGGAGACCGATGTTCGACGCGGCCCTTCCGAGGCACGTAAAACCCGTGGCAGTGCCTACACCCGGCGCATGGACGTGGGATGTGGATTCTCCCCTGACGATGCGGGCGCCTGTCCCCTCTGAACTGGAAGAGGAAATTTCCTCGAAGGTCCCTTCCTCGTACACGAAGGAATGAGACGAGGATGTCTCGAAATAGAGATCCGCGAAATCCGCACCTTGTGAAAGGAGCGACTTCAGGGCTTTTCCCAGCCTGGCGTTGACACTCATATCGAATCGAATTCCTCCGGATAGTCTTCTGTTTTTGCCCGAGCGAAAGAACATGGCTCCTCCTCCCGAAGAAGCTCCAGGCTCATCCCTTCTGATTTCAGGGCATTAACCAATTCTAACACGTCCTGCCGCTTCTCCGAAGGGAAGAAGAGGGAAACAAGGCCCCGGGCCCCGTTTCCGGCTCCATTTTCCAGGCGGGATCCTCTTTCCCCGTCTTTCTCGTTCCCGTTTTCCGTCGTTACGAATCCGAGCCCGTCGTATTCTGAAACGGTCCAGCTGAAAAGAACGATGGAATCTCTGGGAAGGGCG
>JAPXRK010000004.1:0-22230 GCA_033813575.1 Synergistales bacterium | reverse complement strand
CACCGGTGATGCTCCCCGCTGCCTGCGGATTTGGGGAAAAGCGTTCTGTTGCAAAAACCCTTCTCTTTTGCTAGAGTTTCCCGGAGAAAACTATCACAACTTTCCGAATTTTATTGCTTCCACAGAAGGGAGGGAGGCCCGTCAGGCACAAGGCAGGGCCACACAGGCAGGAGAAGCGTCCTGCAGTCCGTCTCACGCAATTTCGTTTAAAGGAGGCTGAAAGCAATGACAGGCTTCACAAGGAAAACGGTACTTGTTCTGCTCGCGGCGGCTCTTGTTCTTCTCCCCGCGTCCGCTCCCGCCGCCGAACCGTCCCTCGCCGAGATCTACTCCATCCTGAAGACCAAGGAATTCGTGGACCTCACCCATACCTTCGACACCGAAATCCCGCACTGGCCCGGTTTCCCCAAGGAAAAGCGGGAAACCATCTACTGGTACGACCAGGGTGTGGGCACCATGGGGTACGGTTTTTTCGCCCAGGTTTTCTCCCACGTGGGGCAGTGGGGAACCCACTGCGACGCCCCGGCCCATTTCGCAAGGGGGAAACGGACCCTCGACCAGATCGGCGTGAAGGAAATGATCCTTCCGCTGGTGGTCTTCGACGTCCATGAGAAGGCAGCGGCCAACCCCGATTACGCCCTCACCCTTGAAGATGTGAAGGAATGGGAGAAAAAACACGGCCCCGTGCCGGAGGGGGCCTTTGCGGCCATGCGCACCGACTGGTCGAAACGGTGGCCCGACGCGGCTGCCATGAGAAACGCCGACGCCTCCGGCACGGCCCACTACCCCGGCTGGAGCCTGGAAGCCATGAAGTACCTCTTCGAAGAGCGGAAGATCACGGCCTCGGGCCATGAACCCACGGACACGGACCCCGGGGTTTCCACGTCGAAGGGAGACTACACCTGCGAGGCCTATGTCCTCGGCCAGGACAGGTACCAGATCGAGCTTCTCGCCAACCTGGACAAGGTGCCGGAAAGCGGCGCCCTCGTCGTGGTGGCCTTCCCCAAGCCCTTCTTCGGCTCGGGCTTCCCGGCCCGGGTCTTCGCCATCCTCCCGTAGAATTGATGCGGCGGCCCTGATGCAGGAGCCGCCGCATTTCCTGATTTATTCATACGCCGCCACGAGACTGTCACCCTCCACCCGGACGGACAAAAGCCTCCGGACGCCGAGACGGTCCAGCGTGGGCCGTACGGCGGCCTCAATCGAGCTCTCCGCGGCCTCCCTGACCTCCCGCAACAGGAGCGCCGCTTCCAACTGCCGCTTGACCTCGGTGTTTATCATGTTCCTCAGGTAATCCACTATTCCCCGGCTCAGAATTGCGTTGTCCACAAATTTCCAGAAGCCGTGGAGGGTGATGCGGATGTCCGGGGAAACCGTCACCTGGTCGTAGCTGATCCTTCCGTTCCGGATAACGGGCCTGAGGGACAGGGATATTTCCATGTGGACGATATCCACGTCCGGCGGGGAATCGTACCAGTTGGGCCGGGTGTATTCCCAGCCCCGTATCTCGTAATCCCCTCCGGTCTCGAAAATGACTTTTCCGGCGATCTTTCCTGCAGCGATGCCCGTTCCGGAAACGAAACGCAGGGATCTCGGCCCCCCGAAATCCGCGTTGATGTCGTTCAGGTAATACCAGCTCCGGGTCGCTCCGCTGCCGTAGTGGAAAAAAGGAGGAGTAAAGACCGTCCGCCACTCCCCGATACTGATAAACGAGTCGTCTCTCCTGGCAGGTTCCCTGTCAAGCTGAAAGTCGTCCGTCGGTCCGGCGAAATTGTTTAGCCGGATCCGCCCCCTCAGGCGGTCTCCCAGGACCGGAAGCACCAGGCTTCCCGGAAGGCGCATGGTCCGTACGGGAAGAACGGAAACCGGCATAAGAGGACCCGCGTTATTTCTCTCGTCCGATTCCCTTACTCTGTTGTCAGGGTCGATGACAAGGCGGAACCGTACACGGGCGCCCGCCAGCGAAACGGGTAGTTTCAGGACGATCCGGTCAAAGACGGCCTTTTGTCCCGGGGCAAGCCCGGCGCTTCTCCCGGCCTCCGGCGGGTCGGGAAGGATCGTGCCGGTTCCCGGAGTACCTCCCCCGGCCATCTCGTAGGCGGCATGGACGGAAAAGGGTCCCGACGGGGCGGTTCCGCCGTTTATGACGGTCACGATGAATTTCTCCCGCCCTCCTCTGTATTCAACGATCTTTTCTCCCTCGATGGAGAACGAAAGCGGGGGCGTCTGGTTCCAGACGCGAAGATCAGGGGTGCCTGCCGAAAGAACGGCGTCCGCCCACGGAGACGCGTTGTTCGTTTCGTCCGATTCCCGCACCCTCCCTGCAGGGTCTGCGAATTCCTCGCCCGCCGTGCTGTCGGCTACGGCCCTGAGGCGGATCGTGGTTCCCGAGTAGGAAGCGGGCAGCACCGCCTCGCCGGTGAAGGTCACGGTGCTTGCCGGCGGCGCCCCTGGGGGAAGGGGTGCGGAGGTCACAGGATAAGAAACAGACCGCTGCCCCGGCACCCGGAAAGCCGCCCCCCCGCTGTTCAAAAGCCCGGGACGGCCTCCGGACACCACTTCAAATTCGACCGAAACCTTGAACAGGCCTGCCGCAGACGTCCCCCTGTTCTGGACCGTGACCGAAAGAGGTATGACTATCTCGCCGCCCCGTTCGGCAGGAACCCCCCTCCGCGCCACCCACGGCACCAGGTCGGGGAGGCCCCAGGCCCCGGAGGCCGGCGACAGAACAAGAAGCATCACGGACAAAAGAAGCGGCATTCTCCGCTGTCTCATGAAAATACCCCCTTTCGCTTTTCCGCTCTCCTCTTCCTTCGCAGAACCATTTCACGGAATATTGTCTGAATATTATATCTCTTTTTCCGGTTTTTTCATGGAGAACAGCACATCGCGATGAAGGGCTTTGGAGGAAAGAACGAGAGGGTTGAGGTGAAGGGGAAACACACGGGACAGGCTGCGTTCCAAGGGGGGCCTGCCCTCCTTTCCCTTTTCCGTTCAAAAACCGATACTCAAACAGCACCGCAAAAAAACAGGAAGGAGAAAACCATGAACCTGAACCGAACTGCCCTTGCCGTCCTGCTGCTCTTCCTTCTGCCGGCTTTCCCGGCCTGGGCCGGGGAAAATCCATTCTGGGCCGCCGACAGCAGGAACAATTTCCGCATCCTCCTTCCCGGAGGATGGACGGTGAGGCGGCACCTCTCGCCGGAGCTCGCCCTGGAAGCCCGCGCCCAGGACAGGGCGGCATTTCTTGAAGTGCATGTCCTCAGAGAGCCCTTTTCGACGGAAGCTGAAGCCGCAGACAACTTCGAGGACCGGGATGATTTTCTCTCCCTCTCCCCCGTCGAGGTATGGAGAGGGACCATATTTACGGTCGGCGGAGAGGAAGGTCTTCTGAGGATGTACAGCGTCATCATTGACGGCCGGCCTGCGGAGGCGTCGGCCGCCTGTTTCGGCCGGGACGGGACATGGTTCCTTGTTCTCGCCCTGGTCTTTTCCGACAGGGCAGGCATTTACGCCTCCGACCTTGAACGGAGTCTCAGGAGCTTTTCTCTCCTGACGGTTCCTGCCGCCGACCCTGCCGACCCCATCGAAGGCCGGTGGAGGTGGCACAACGGCCGCATCCTCACCTTCGGGAGGCAGGGAAGGGGCGCCCCCTCATCCCTTGTGATCTCATGGAGAAGGACGCAGCCCTCCCCGCAAGGAGAAACCGGTACGTATCTTCTCTCCTTTCCCGGCCCCGGGGGCGGGGAAGAGGAAGCGGTCCTCAGCCCCGACGGGAAGAAGCTTTTCCGGGTCTCCGGGGGCGAACGGAGACAGATCGCCGCACGGCTGGAATAAAAATAAAAAGGACGGCGGGAAGGAAAGGGCTACAGCCCGAGAAGTTCCGCCACCGCCCCAGTAAGCTCCCCGGGGGCCTCGTAGACCAGCCCGTGCCCTCCGGGAAGCACCCTCAGGAGAGACCCCGGAATCCCCCCTGCGAGGATCTCCCCCTCACCCGGGGGAATCAGCCGGTCCTCCGAGCCTTCCACCACCAGGACGGGCATGGTGAACGAACCAAGCCTGCCCACCAGGGACGGGCATTCCGCCAGGGCGGCCTGCTGCCCCCGGATCCCTTCACCATGGGCGGCAAAGGAGGCCTCCAGGATCTCCCGGAAGGCCTTTCGGAACGCGGTGCTCCATTTTCCGCAAACGGGCAGCAGGGCCTCCGTGAGAGCCCCGGCCGGTTCCTGAAAAGGGGCGTTCCTGTCGAGAATTGCCCGGAACAGGTCGGGACGCTCCCCGGCGACCCGCCGGTGGTCCGCCGAACCGCAGCAGAGAACCAGTTCGGACACCAGATCCGGCCTCGCCAGGGCCAGTTCCGCCGCCACGGCGGCCCCCATGGACCACCCCAGCACCGCGAGGGGAGCCCCCGCAGCCTCCGCAACGGCGGTGGCATCGTCCGCAAAAAGGGCAATGGAAGGCATGCCGCTCCCCAGAGCGCTTTCCCCCAACCCCCTCGGATCAAACACCACGGGGGCGATCCCCCGGGCGGAAAGCTGCCTCGGAAACGCCGTCCCCCAGCAGTCCCCATCCCCGCCGAACCCTGGAACGAGAAGAAGGGAACGCTCCCCTTCCCCCGCCGACCACCTGATCCGGGCACCGTCCGGTCGTTCGATGCCGTTCCATTCCTTCCGTCTCCGCCGTTCCGCCATGAACACCTCTCCAAGAAAGACCGGGCTGCATCCCCGGCCAAAAAATATCCCGGACATTATACCTCTTCACATACCCCTCAATAGTATTTTGTGATATGCTTCTGCCGTTGGCAAAAAGCGGCCATTGACCCCTCCGGCAAAGGGGGATATCATGGCGGAAACGAGGCTCTTGTCCGCTTTTCGCTGTCCCTGATCACCCGCTTTCCCGGGAGTATCCTTTCCCGGACAGACAGGAGGATGACCGTGGAATTCCGAAGAGTCCGGCTGGCCCGATCCACAACAACAAACCCCTGGGACAACCTCGCCCGGGAAGAATACCTCGTAAATCTCTGCGGAGACGACGAGGCCATCCTTTATCTGTGGCAGAACGCCCACACCGTGGTGGTGGGGCGGAACCAGAACCCCTGGGCCGAATGCCGCCTTGACCTCCTCGAGTCGGAGGGGGGCAGGCTCGCCCGGCGTTCCACCGGCGGCGGGGCGGTTTACCACGACCTCGGCAACCTCAACTACTCCTTCATCCTGCCCCGGCGGGCCTACAGCATGGAACGGCAGCTCGGAACGGTTCTCGGAGCCCTCCGCACCCTGGGCATCTCCGCGGAATTCTCCGGCAGGAACGACCTGGTCATCGGCGGCAGGAAGTTCTCCGGCAACGCCTACCAGCTCACCCGGCACAAGGGGCTCCATCACGGCACCCTCCTCCTCTCCGCCGACATGGAAAAACTCTCCAGGTACCTGAACGTGGACCCCGAAAAACTGAAGACCAAGGGTGTGGCCTCGGTGGCTTCCAGGGTGATGAACCTCCGGGACGCACGACCCGGTCTCTCCCTGAACGATCTGCTGGACGCCCTTGAAAGGGAGTTCCTTGCCCGGTACGGGGCGCCTGAAGTACTCCGGGAGACGAAGGAGCCCGAGGGGGAGGAATACGCCGCCCTTGCGGTGCGGTACCGGAGCCGGGAATGGCGCCTCGGCCGGTCGCCGGACTGTGCCGTGACGGTGCGCAGGCGGTTTCCCTGGGGAGGAATGGAGATCCTGTTCAACGTGAAAAACGGCCATGTCGCCGATCCGGTGGTCTTCTCCGACGCCATGGACGGCGAGATGATCCTGTCCCTCGGGCACAGGCTGGAAGGCGTGCCTTTCAGATGGGCGGAAATGGCGGAAGCTGTCCGGAAGGCCTTTCCGGACAGCCCGGAAATGGCCGAAACAGCCCTTTGGCTGGAAGAGGCCCCCATCAGCGGAAAGAAGGAGGCAGATGAATGAAGCGCACTCCAATGTACGAGCGGCATGCGGCGGCGGGCGGGCGGATGGTGGACTTCGGCGGCTGGGAACTGCCGGTCCAGTACGATGCCACCGGCATCAAGACGGAACACCTGACGGTCAGGTCAAAGGCGGGGCTCTTCGACGTCTCCCACATGGGGGAAATCACGGTCGAGGGGCCGGGCGCCGAGAAATGGCTTTCCCGGCTCATTACCAACGACATCTTCGTCATGAAGGACTTCCAGGTGCAGTACAACATCATGTGCACCGAGGCCGGGGGCGTGGTGGACGACCTGCTCGTCTACCGGTACGGCCCGGAGAAGTTCCTCCTGGTGGTGAACGCGGCCAACGTGGACAAGGACTGGGACTGGCTGAGGAAACACCTTCCCGGTGACGGCGTCATCCTCGAAAACATCTCCATGAAGACCGCCGAGGCGGCCCTCCAGGGACCGGCGGCGGAGGCCATCCTGGCCCGGGTCGCCGGGTTCGATCCCTCGACCCTCAGGTTCTTCACCTTCACCGACGGCGTCTCCGTGGGCGGCATCCCCGCCATCGTGAGCAGGACAGGCTACACCGGCGAGGACGGGTTCGAGATCTACGTCCCCTGGGAGAAGGGCGCCGAACTCTGGGACCTCCTTCTCGACGCCGGGAAGGACTCGGGACTGATCCCCATCGGCCTCGGCGCCAGGGACAGCCTCCGGTTCGAAGCGGGACTCCCCCTCTGCGGCCACGAGTACACCGACACCCTGGGCCCCCTGGAGGCGGGATTCGGCTTCTTCGTCAAGGTGGACAAGCCCGGCGGCTTCATCGGCCAGCCGGTGCTGAAGCGCCAGAAAGAGGAAGGGCTCCGGCGGAAGATCGTGGGCCTGCGCCTCGAGGACAAGGGGGTGCCCCGGGCCGGCATGGACGTGGCCGATCCGTCGGGGAAGATAGTGGGCACGGTGACCTCCGGGGGATACTGCCCCTCCCTGGATGCCAACATGGCCCTGTGTTGCGTTGAGACCCCCGCGCCCGCGGAAGGCGAAAGCCTGAGCGTCGTCATCCGGGACAGGCCGAAACAGGGCGTGGTGGTAAAGCGCCCGTTCTACGACAGGAAATACAAGAAATAGGAACGAACATTCCAGGAGAGAAAAAGGAGGACGAGGAAAATGGCGAAAATACCCCAGGATCTCAGGTACACGAAGGATCACGAGTGGATCAGGATGGAAGGCGCCATGGGCGTCATGGGCATCACCGACTACGCTCAGCACGCCATGGGCGACATCGTCTACGTGGAGCTTCCCGATACCGGGAGGGAGGTCAGGGCGGGGGAGGACTTCATCGTCGTGGAATCGGTGAAGGGAGCCAACGACGTGTTCAGTCCCGTCTCCGGGACGGTGGCCGGGGTGAACGGCGATCTCGACGGCGCCCCCGAGCTGCTGAACGAGGACCCCTACGCCAACTGGCTCGTGCGTCTCGAGGTCTCCGACCCCGGAGAGCTGGACTCCCTGCTCGACGCCGGGGCCTATGCCAAGCTCGTCGAGGAGCTTGAAGCCGAAAGCGACTAGGAGGTGCCGCCATGAGCCGGTACATTCCCGCCACGGCGGAAGATCGGCGCCGGATGCTGGAATACCTCGGCGTCGGCACTATTGATGATCTTTTCTCGGCCATCCCTGAAAAGGTCAGGCAGAAAAAACTTCCGGACCTCCCGAAAGCCCTTCCTGAGGCGGAGATGCTCCGGGACCTCAGGAAACTGGCGGGGAGCAACAGGAACGCCGACGATCTGCCATGCTTTCTCGGCGCAGGCGTCTATGACCATTTCATCCCCGCCGCCGTGGACAGCGTCGTCTCCAGGGGAGAATTCACCACGAGCTATACCCCCTACCAGCCTGAGGTGGCCCAGGGAACCCTCCAGGCCATCTTCCAGTACCAGACCATGGTCTGCGAACTCACCGGCATGGAGGTCTCCAACGCTTCCATGTACGACGGAGCCTCAGCCGCCGCCGAGGCGGCGGTCCTCGCGGCATCGGCTACGAGGAGAAACAGGATTCTCTGGGGAGGGAACGTGAACCCCCAGACGAGGGACGTGCTCCGCACCTACTGCTGGAGCAGGAAGCTCGAACACACGGAACTGCCCGCCGGGAACGGGCGGATCGACGCAAAGGCCCTGGAGAACGCCCTCGCAGAGGGCGGCGCGGCGGCCCTGGTGGTCCAGTCCCCCAATTTCTTCGGCACCATCGAAGACCTGAAAAGCCTGGCCGAAGCGGTCCACGGAGCGGGAGCCCTGCTCATCGTCTCCACGGACCTCCTCGCCCTCGGCCTCCTCGAAGCCCCCGGAAAACTCGGCGCCGACATCGTGGTGGGCGACGGGCAGTCCGTCGGCAACGCCATGAGCTTCGGGGGCCCCGCCTTCGGTTTTATCGCCGTCAACAAGCCCCTCATGAGGAAAATGCCGGGCCGCATCTGCGGCCAGACCGTGGACGCCAAAGGACGGAGGACCTTCGTCCTGACACTCCAGGCCCGGGAGCAGCACATCCGCAGGGAGAAGGCCACGTCGAACATCTGCTCCAACCAGAACCTCTGCATCGTCGCCGCGTCGGTCTACCTCAGCCTCATGGGCCCCGCCGGACTCCGGGAGACCGGCGAACAGATCATCGCGAAGACCGAATACGCCGTCGGGCAGCTCGAAAAAACGGGAAAATTCCGGAGGGCCTTCCCCGAACTTCCCTCCTTCCGGGAGACGGTGCTCCTCTGCGAGGAGTCCGTCGCGGAACTGAACAGGCGCCTTCTGGACGCCGGGATCATCGGCGGCTACTCCATGGAGCCCCGGTATCCCGGCCTGAAGAACGGCTGGCTCCTGGCTGTGACGGAAAACAGGACGAAGGAAGAAATCGACCGCCTCGCGGCGGTCGCGGGAGGTGACGCCTGATGGCCCGCACAATGGAAACCCTCTTTGAATCGAGCCGCCCGGGAAGGAAAGGATACGCCCTGCCGGATCTGGATGTGCCCGCCGTGGACTGCGGGTCCGTCCTGGAAGGGTTCTGCCGGGAGACGGCCCCCAGGCTGCCGGAGATGGCCGAGGTGGACGTGGTCCGCCACTTCACCGGGCTGTCGAAGCTGAACTACTCCGTGGACGAGGGGTTCTATCCCCTCGGATCCTGCACCATGAAGTACAACCCCAGGATCAACGAGGCCGCGGCCAGGATGCCCGGCTTCTCCCGGATCCATCCCCTCCAGCCGGAGGAGACGGTCCAGGGGGCCCTCAGGCTCATGTACGACCTCAGCGCCATGCTCGCCGAAATCACCGGCATGGACGCCGTCACCCTCCAGCCCGCTGCGGGCGCCCACGGCGAACAGACGGGGCTGATGATGATCAAGGCGTGGCACGAGAGCCGGGGGGACGCGAAAAGGACAAAGGTCATCGTTCCCGATTCCGCCCACGGGACCAACCCGGCCTCGGCGACGGTCACCGGCTTCAACGCGGTGGAGGTGGCCTCCGACACCGACGGCATGGTGGACCTGGAATCGCTGAAATCCCTCATGGACGATTCCGTGGCGGCCCTCATGCTCACCAACCCCAACACCCTGGGGATCTTCGAGAAGCACATCCTGGAGCTCACCGAGACCGTCCACAGGGCGGGCGGCCTGGTCTACTACGACGGAGCCAACGCCAACGCCATCATGGGCAAGACCCGCCCCGGCGACATGGGCTTCGACGTCCTCCACCTGAACCTCCACAAGACCTTCAGCACCCCCCACGGGGGAGGAGGGCCGGGAGCCGGGGCAGTCGGGGTGAAAGCCGAACTCGAGCCCTTCCTTCCCGCGCCCGTGGTCGTCCTCCGGGACGGCCGCTATGCCCTGGCGGGGGAAAGCGAACGGCCCCGGTCCATTGGAAGGGTCCGGAGCTTCTTCGGAAACTTCGGCGTCCTCGTCCGGGCCTATACCTACATTCGCACCCTCGGCCCGGAGGGCATACGGGAAGTGTCGGAGATGGCGGTACTGAACGCCAACTACCTGGCGAAAAGGCTCAGTTCCATCTACCCCATGGCCCACACGGGACACTGCATGCACGAATTCGTCCTGAACGGAGGCCCGCTGAAGCACGAAACAGGCGTCAGCAGCATGGACGTGGCCAAGGCCCTCATCGACGCCGGGTACCATCCGCCCACGGTCTACTTCCCCCTCATCGTACCGGAGGCTCTCATGGTGGAGCCCACCGAGACGGAATCCAGGGAGACCCTGGACCGGTTCGCCGAGGCCATGGAAGCCATCGCGGCGAAGGCCAGGGCGGAGGGGCCGGAGGCGTTCCACGACCTCCCGGCGACGACACCCGTCTCCAGGCCCGACGAGACTGCGGCGGCCCGCAACCCGGTCCTGCGCTGGCAGTTCGAAGAATAGCCGACTACGGAGACAAGGGGGCGCCCGGGCGGCGCCCCCTTCGTTCAGGACCGCCTGTTCAGGGGCGGCAGTTCTGCGGAAGGAGAGAGAAAAATGTACGATCTGGTGATCCTCGGGGGCGGCCCCGGCGGACTCCGGGCCGCCGAGCTTGCGGCTGCGGCCGGGCTGAAGACCGTCCTCATCGAGAAGGACCGGCTTGGAGGCGTCTGCCTCAACCGGGGGTGCATCCCCACCAAGGCTCTCTATGCCCATATCGTCGGAGGAAAGGGGCCGAGGGAAGGGCTCTGGTCCAGGGTGGAGGGCGTGATGGACAAACTCCGTCAGGGTTCTGCCACGGCCCTCCGCATGGCCGGGGCGAAGGTGGTCCGCGGGACCGGCACGGTAACTCAATGGGAAGGGGAAAAGAAAGTCTCCGTCAGGAAGGAGGACGGGAGCGGGGAGGAAATCACCGGTGCCCGGCTGCTGCTTGCCACGGGGGCCCGGTCGGTGCGGCCCTCCTTCGCGGGCAACGACCTGCCGGAAGTCCTCACCGGCGACTGGGCCATCACCGACCCAGCCCTCTGGGATCCGGAACGGAACGGGGAGGTGCGCACCGTGGCGGTCCTCGGAGCTGGGGTCATCGCCATGGAAATGGCCATGATGCTCCAGGATTTCGGGAAACAGGTGATCCTGCTCAAGCACTCGGACCAGATCCTCCGCCGCCTGGACGGGGACATCAAGAAGAAGACCGTCCAGATCCTCAAGAAACGGGGGACCCTGATGCGGGACCACGTCCGCCTGCAGGAAGCCTCCTCCCCGGACGGGAAGCTGATCCTCCGGGGCACCTCGAAAGACGCCCCCTTCGAGGAATCCTGCGACCGACTCATCCTCGCCTCGAGCATGGAACCCGTGCTGGACGGTTTTGGACTGGAAAACAGCCCGGTGAAAACCGCAAAGGGCGCCATCGCCGCCGATTCCTCCCAGAGGACCTCCGTGGAGGGTGTCTACGCCGTCGGCGACTGCACCGGCGGCGCCATGCTCGCCCACCTGGCGGAATACCATGCCCTCGCGGCGGTCAGCTCCATGACCGGGGGGAACTACACCGTCGACTACGACGCCGTCCCGGCCTGCGTCTTCATGAACCCCGAGGTGGGGACCGTCGGCCTGACCGAGGAGGAAGCCCTTGCCCGGGGTGAAAAGATCGTTTCCGTAAAGGCCTATTTCGCCGCCAACGGCATGGCCCTCTCCCTTGGAGAGAGCGACGGTTTCGTGAAGGTGGTGGCCAGGGAACCGGACAAAACCCTCCTCGGAGTCCACATTATGGGTCCCGAAGCGGCATCCGTCCTCGGGGAAGCCGCCCTCGCCGTCTCCCGGAAACTCACCGCCGGAGAGGTGGCCCACTCGGTCCATGCCCACCCTACCCTGTGCGAATGCTTCCGGGACGCCTGCCTGCGCGTCCTGGAGAAGGAGAAATAGGCGGCAGGCCTACCGCTCGCCGATCACCGGCTTGATGTCCGCCACGGGCGTGCCGTCCAGGGCCTCCAGGGGAGCCACCCGGAGACGGCCGCCCTCCCTCCCCAGCAGGGTCACCCTGTGAAGGCCGATGGGATTCGGCCTCGCCGGGGACCGGGTGGCGAACACCCCTTTCAGGGGCGCTCCGGGATTTCCCCTGGGGTGCACCTTCAGCACCGACCTGTCCGCCAGGTGCAGCCAGGTCAGCACCAGCAGCTCCCGCCCCGCCTCCAGGCCGTCCAGCCCCTCCAGAAAGGCCGGAAAAATCTCGATCTCCGCTTCAGGGGCGTCCTCGAATCCCTGCCTCGGGCAGTCCTCCGTCCTTTTCAGGGACGAATGGACCGTTCCTATGGCCTGCACTCTCATGTCACCGAATTCCAAATCCCGAACCTCCTCCGGAATCCCCAAAAAACACTCTCTCCGGCATGACCTGTCCCGCCGGTTCCGCACCATTCTATAGCAGATTTTTGATCAGTATACATCAAATTCTTCACCCTCTTTTTCACATCAAAAGGTTGTTTCTGCGGAGTGTTTCATGATGTACAATGCCGGGGAGAGAAACGAAACTCCACAACCGACCATCAAGGAGGCACCCAGGAATGAAAGCCATACTCGCAGGAGCCCTCGAAACCGGGCTTGGAACCGTACTGTCCAACGTGACCGTTTTCGTTGAAAACGGCAAAATCGCAGATATCACTGAAGGGCTCGACCCGAAAAACGCGGACGAGGTCATCGACGCATCGGAAATGGTGGTCACCCCCGGGCTCATCGACGCCCACACCCATATCGGCACCTACTGCGAAGGATTCCCCGAGAGCATGGAGGACGCCAACGACATGGTGACCCCCGTGGTTCCCCACCTCAGGATCCTGGACGCCATCTACCAGGACGACACGGCCTTCGCCGACGCCCTCGCTGGCGGAGTCACATGCGTCCAGACCCTGCCGGGAAGCGGCAACGTCATCGGCGGCCAGGGAGCCATCATCAAGACCGCCACGGCATCGGGAGGAAGGAAGAAAACGGCGGACGAGATGGTGGTGAAGGCCCCCTCCTCCATGAAGGCCGCCCTCGGGGAGAACCCCATCCGGGTGTACAAAGAGAAGCAGAAGCTCCCCAACACCCGCATGGGCAACGCCGCCCTGCTCCGCCAGGCCCTCGTGGAGGCGGAAAATTACAGGAACAAGATGATCCAGGCCAGGAGCAAGAACGAGCCCGCTGAGCGGAACCTCCAGCACGAAGCGCTCCTCCCGGTGCTCGACGGCGACCTTTCCCTCTGCGTCCACGCCCACCGCTGCGACGACATCGCCACGGCGGTCCGCATCGCGGGAGAGTTCTCCATCCCCTTCACCGTGGAGCACTGCACGGAAGGACACCTCATCGCCCCCTTCCTCGCGGAGAAGAACGTCTACGCCGCCGTGGGCCCCACCCTCACCGGCAAGCCGAAGCTCGAACTGCGGAACAAGACGTGGGACACCCCCGCCGCCCTCTGGAAGGCCGGGGTCCACTTCTGCATCATCACCGACCACCCGGTGGTGCCCATCGAGCACCTCTCCGTCTGCCTCTCCCTGGCCGTCCGGGCAGGGCTGCCCCGGGAGGAGGCCCTCAAGGCGGTGACCATCTACGCGGCGGAACACCTGGGAATATCGGACCGGGTGGGCTCCGTCGAAAAGGGGAAAGACGCGGACCTGGTGATCTGGGACGGCGATCCCCTTGACTCCCGGAACAGGCCCGTGACGACGATCATCAACGGGGAGACCGTCTACTCCAGGAGCTGATCCAGCCTCGGGCAGAGTTCGCCCCCGGAAAAAGGAGGAATGCGGGTTGGATACGGTCCACTTCATCACCATCACGGGGATCGACCATTACTACGGCAAGACCCCCTTTGAAATCGGACGGATCGCCAAGATCGCAAAGGAGCCGGAAAACCCCCACGACCCGGAGGCCATCCGCGTGGAGCTGCCGGTCATCGGTACCATCGGCTACGTGGCGAACAGCACGAACACGGTCTACCGGGGAACGGCCAGCGCGGGACGCATCTACGACAAGATCGGGGACTACGCCTTCGCACGCATCTTCTTCGTCACCCACTCGAGCGCCATCGCCCTCGTCCTCTCGACGGACGAGGTGGAGGAGATCGACGCCGGGAAAAAGGTCATCTTCACCGTGAACGACGAGGAGGAGCCCCCGAGGGACGACGGCTAGTCCGGGGCGGCACACTCCGGGAAACCTGTTCAAAAAAACGGGCCTTCCCTTCCGCAGGACGCGGAGGGAAGGCCCGTTCCGTTCTTCCGTTTTCAGCCCCGGGGCGGAACCGGGACCGTGAGGCTTCCCTCGGGCATGACAATGCAGGAGAAGTCCGGTCCCCTTTCCCGCTCGATGAGCCGCAGGGCTTCCTCCACCGACGGGACTTTCACGGCGAAGAGCTTTTTCACCTCCGCCCCGTCCATGGACGTGACCATGTAGACCGTCTTCTCCGCGGCGACCTTGGCGAAGCCGAAGGCCTTGTGACCCCCCATTTTGAAATCGGTCCGGATGCGCTTCACCACGTCCTCAGGGCATGACGCGGCGTTCATCCACTCCTCGAACACGGCCTCTCCGTACCCTCCGGGGCAGTCGGCCACGAGCACGATGGCCCCGCCCTTCTTCGTGGCCTTGTCGGCATGGTCGAGGGCCTTCTGGGCCTGGTACATGTTGATGTCCCGGGGGTGGCCGCAGGCGCCGGCGACGGCCACGTCCGCAAGCCCCTTCACCGGGACCTCGTACAGGCTCGCCGAGACGGCGACGGCCTCCCGCCACGCCTTCACCACGTCACCGGCGGCGACCTTCACCACATCCTTCTTCTCGTTGACCACCACGTTGAGGATGAAATCCACCCCCACCATCCGGGCCGCCTCGATCATCTCGAGGTTCACTGGGTTCGAGTCCAGGTCCGGGAGGGCGTCCATGAGCTCCACCATCCGGGAATGGTTCCGCTCGACCGTCTCCTTCCACGCCACTCCGGGCAGGATGGATTTCCGCCCCCCTGAGTATCCCGCGAAGTAATGGGGCATGACCACACCGAGGGAGAGGACGAAATCCGCCTCCGCCACCAGCCTGTTGATCTTCAGCTCCGATCCCGTGGAGAGGGTGCCGGCGGAGACGAGGGAATCCATGTCGTCGGCGACGTGAGAGACGATCCTGAACCGCCGGACGGTCTCTTCTCCGTAGACCTGGAGGTTCTGCTCGTCGGTGTGGGGGTCGTGAATGCCCGTGGCCACGAGAAGGGTCACCATGTCGTCGGTGATCCCCGCCCGGGCAAAGCGGGCGAGCACCGGCGGAAGCAGGAGGCCGTAGGGCGTGGGCCGGGTAATGTCATTGACGATCAGGACAACCTTCCGGGGCTTTTTCCTCTCAAGGAGCTCGAGGAGGGGAGGCGTCCCTACGGGGTTGTCCAGGGCGTCCTCCACGTCCCGCAGGGTACAGGGCTTCAGGTTCGTCTCCGGCGGCAGGACCACCTGGAGGATCCTGGAATCCTCGAGGGTGAACCGCTCGGTCCCCCTGCCTCTTTTCAGCTGAAAATCCATTTCCAATCCCCCTTACCTTATCCGGAGCACCGGGCTCCCGGTCTCCGCTTCTTCCAGCACCGGCACGGAACAGGAAACATCGGTCTCCGCCGCGCAGGAAAGATCCCTTTCAAATCCCAGGCCAAGGATTCTCCGGCCGTGGACGGAGCGCCTGAGGATGGCCGCCATGTCGCGGCCGCCCGACCGCCAGATGTCCAGGGCAATGGCGGCACCGTCTTCGAGTTCAGCGTCCCGGCGCGTTAGAAGGAGTTCCACGATGAGCCCGGCGCAGGCCGTGTCGTCCAGGGCGGCCCGTCCGTAGAGCCCGGCGCAGAGGATGCCCACCGAACCGCCGTCCTCCAGGGCGGCTTCGAGGGCCGCAGAGGCATTCCGGGCGCAGACCGGCCGCACCGGTTTTCCGGAAGCGGCGGCCTTCAGGAGGGCCCTCGTTCCGTTGGTGGTGGCCATCACGGCCTCGGGCCGCCTCGAGGGGCCGTATTCCAGCAGCTCCAGGGGAGAATTCCCGAGGTCGAATCCGGCGGGAGGAAGGGAGTTCCGCTCACCCATCAGGAGAGGATTCCCGCCATCCGCCGCCAGCCGGTCCCGCAGCAGAAAGGCATCTTCCACGGACGGGCACGGATGGAGAATTTTCCCCCCTCCGTCGAAGAAGGCACACATGGTGGTCGTGGCCCGAAGAATGTCGATCACCAGCCAGCTGTCCGCATCCGGAAGGGTCTCTCCCGGGGAAAGGACCACGTCCGCCTTCACGGTCATGGCTTCGCCGCGAACTTTTCCGCCTCCTCCACGAGACGGAGGAACAGGGGAAGCATCTCGTCCCCTCCGGACATCATCATCTCAGGGTGCCACTGGACCCCCACCACGAAGGTCTCCCCCTCCATCTCGAGGGATTCCACCACGCCGTCCATGGCACGGCACGTCACCTTCAGCCCCCGCCCCACATCCTTCACGGCCTGATGATGGTAACTGTTCACCGGGAAAGCGGTTCCGAAGAGCCCGGCGATCACCGATCCCTCCTCGGCCACCACCGTGTGGCTCGGGCAGGAGCGCTTCCGGTTCTGGGAATGCTTCACGAAGGAATCGGGAATTTCGTCGAGGTCCTGGTAGATGGTGCCGCCGCAGGCCACGTTCAGGAGCTGGATCCCCTTGCAGATGGCCAGAAGGGGCCGCCTCGTCGCCAGGGCCGTCTTTATGGTGCGGAGCTGGAAAATGTCCGTGTCCCGATAGACGAATTCCAGGGCCCTGTGAGGCTCTTCGCCGTACAGCAGGGGGTCGATGTCATACCCTCCCGAGATGAGAAGGGCATCGGCGCACTCCGCCTGCCGCTCCGCCACATCCTGACCCCTCACCACGGGAATGATGAGAGGGATGCCTCCGGCCCGCTCCACGGCGGCCACATAGTCGTTGTTCACGTAGCTTCTCTCCATGCCGGGAGAAAAACCTCCCTGCTCGACGAGAAGGTTCCCCACAATACCGATCACCGGTCGGCCCATGCTCGATTCCTCCTGTTGTACGGATCGGCGGACTTCCGCCTGATCCAAGTATAGCGCCGGAGGTGTCTTTTTCAAGTTGACATCGCCGGGAGGGAGGAGAATAATACCCCCCATGACCTTGGGAGAACGGGCCGGATACAGCCCGGAGAAGCTCCCGCCGGAGGAGAGTCGCCGCCATGAAGCCCATCCTGTCCTCATTCACCCTGATAGCGACAGGCCTGCTGCTCGGGTACGGAATCCGCCTTCTTTTCGAAAAGGGTGTCCTCGGCCCCAATGAACGGCTCGGCCGTCTCCGGTCCTTCCTGCAGCGCCTCGTCCTGCTGGGCCTCGGGCCCGTGACCTTCGCAGGCGCTCTCTGGATCGTGGAAATCCGGGAGCCGAAAATCGCTCTTCTCGCCCTCATCGGGGCCTTCTGCCACATCTTTGGCGGGGCGGCGGCGGCGCTCGTCGCCAGGCTGTTCCGCATGGCCCCTCCCCAGGCGGGCGCTTTCTTCTGCTGCGGCTTCTTCACCAACGTAGGGGCCATCGGCGGGCTGGTGATTTTCATGTTTCTAGGGGAAGAGGGGTATGCCATGGTCCCTCTCTTCAAGCTCCTGGAAGAACTCGTCTACTACGGCATCGGATTTCCGGTTGCCCGGCTCTACAGTGACGGAGCGAAAAAGAAAGGGGGGGGAAGCCTCCTCCCCCGCCTTCTCCGGGATCCTTTTCTCAGGGTGGCCGTCGGCGGACTGGTCCTCGGGACCGCCCTCAACCTGTCGGGCATTCCGAGGCCTGCCTTTTACTCCTCCCTGAACAGCCTGCTCATTCCCCTCAGCACGGTGCTCCTCCTCGCCTCCATCGGCATGGCCATGAGATTCGGGAAAACCGCCCTCTATCTGAAGGAGGGGTTCACCATCATCTTTCTGAAATTTCTCCTCGTCCCGGCGGCCTGCGTCTCCCTTGCGGCACTGGCGGACCTGGACGGCATCACCGGGGGTCTCCCCCTGAAGGCCGTCCTCGTCCTTTCCTCCATGCCGGTCGCCTTCAACGCCCTCGTCCCCCCGTCCCTGTACGGCCTCGACCTGGACCTGGCGAACAGCTGCTTCCTCGTCTCGGTGCTCGGTCTCGCTGCGCTGCTGCCGGCCCTTCACTTCGCCCTTGGGCTACTTTAGGGACGGCTGCATTTCGACGAGCTCCACCCTGCGGTTCTTCGCCCGCCCCTCCTCCGTCCTGTTCGACGCCACGGGGGCGAGCATCCCCACCCCGGCCGGGACGAGCCTTGAGGCCGCTATGCCGTAGTGCTCCCTGAGGGATTTCACCACCGCCTCCGCCCTCCTCCGGGAAAGGCCCATGTTGTACTCCCTGTCTCCCGTGCTGTCCGTATGCCCCACGATAAGCACCCGGAGGTCCGGGAAGTTTTTCAGGAGCTTCGCCATCTCCTCAAGGGCGGGCTTCGACTCGGGCTTGATGTCCGCCTTGTCGGTGTCGAAGAAAATCCCGTAGAGGGCGATCTTTCCGGAGGACTCCAGGCCCCGGGCCATCTCTTCCGACGTGACCACGACCATTTTCGTCTCCAGAGGCTTCGTCTCCACGATGTCCACCCGGCAGTAGGTCCGTCCCTTCTCCATTTTCGTCTCGGACCCCCAGAAATTGTTTTCGAAGACGCACACCGTCACATAGACGTTTCCTTCGGGGCGGACGAGGCGGGCGGAGAGGAAATGCTGATTTTTCGTCCTCTCGTCCCCCGGGATGGGATAATGCCTGTCCCTGCCGTAAAGGGTCTCGGCGAAGCTGTCGTAGGGCCCGAGCTCGTCCTTCGCACCGGAGAACAGAATGTCGCAGCCCTTTTCCTTCAGCTCCCCCTCGTAGTTCCGGAACACCTCCAGGGCGCTCCTTCCCGCAGGGGCGACGTACAGGATCCGGGCGGTCTTCCCCTCCGCCTTCTCCGAGGCGGTGAAGACATAGCGGTCGCCCCGGTATTCCGTCTTCCCCAGGGGAATGACCGTACTGTCAAATTCCCCGGCAGAGTACTGGACGATGAAGGATCCCTCGTACCTGCGGAGCAGGGGAGAATCTTTGCTGCCCTTCAGATCGGCCCCGAAAGCCGCCTGCACCGAGAGAACCGCCAGAAACACCGCCGCGAAAATCCGGCCTTTGAAGGCCATGAAACCCCCTCCTTCATTGCTTCAGAATTGTCTGTCACATTGTATCACGGCCCTGCAGAAAGCATTTCACGGCTGGTTCTCCCCCGCGGAAAATTTCCGGGGGAACCTCTTTTCTTCGGAAAAATCTACCGGGGTCACTTTTTTGTTGAAAAAAGGAATTTAAGGGTATACTAAGAGAATATCCATCCGACAGGCAGGTGCAGACCGTAATGAAAGGAATCGGGGCCTCTCCGGGAATAGCCATTGGCAGGGCAGTCATCCACTGGAAAGAACAGATCGACATCCTCCGGGAATTCGTCGAAGATCCGGAGCGGGAACTCGAACGCTTTCGGACAGCCCTCGAATTTGCAGGAGAGCAGATCCACGAGTCCTATTCCCGGGTTCTTGAAACCGTCGGGCCGGGAGAGGCGGCCATCTTCAGGTCCCACGGGATGATGCTGAAGGACCCCGATTTCGTCGGCCAGATCGAGCGCATGATCCTCGACGGGAGCGTCAACGCCGAATGGGCGGTGAAGCAGGTGGCCGACAGCCTCATCCAGATCTTCGAGAGCATGGGCAACGACTATATGAAGGCCCGCTCCGACGACGTGAAGGACATTTCCGACCGGGTGATCAAGCTGCTTCTCCAGGTGGGGGGCATCGACCTGTCCAACCTCAGGGAGCCGTCCATCATCGTGGCGAGGGAACTCACCCCCTCCGACATCTCCCAGATGGACAGGCAGATGACCCTGGGCATGGTGTCGGAAACGGGAGGAAAGACCTCCCACACCGCCATCCTCGCCCGGACGCTGGAGATTCCTGCGGTCATGGGAGCCAAGAATCTCCTGGACGAACTGGAAAACGGCGATCTGGTGATCATCGACGGCGAAACGGGACAGGTCCTCGTGAACCCGGACGGGGAAACGGTGGAGCGCTACCGGGAACGGCTGGAGCGGTACGAATGCTTCAAGAAAAGCCTCTCGGAAGTCCGGGGGAAGAAGACGGTCACCCTTGACGGGGTGGAGATCGAACTCGAGGCCAACGTGGCCTCGCCGAAGGATCTGGACGACGTGTTCAAGAACGACGGCGAGGGCATCGGTCTCTACAGGACGGAATTTCTCTATTTCGACAGCTCCCTTCTCCCTCCCGAGGAAATGCAGTTCGAGCAGTACAGGGACGTGGTGGAGGCCATGAAGGGCCGGCCGGTGGTCATCAGGACTCTTGACATAGGGGGAGACAAGAAGCTGGACTACCTCTCCATCCCCGAAGAGCAGAACCCCTTCCTGGGCTACCGGGCCATCAGGCTCTGCCTGGACCGGCAGGAGATATTCAAGGTCCAGCTCCGGGCCATCCTCAGGGCCAGCGCCTGCGGCCGGGTCCGCATCCTCTTTCCCATGATCTCGAGCATCGAGGAGCTCCGCTCCGCGAAAGCCATCCTTGAGGAGACCAAGGAAGATCTCCGGTCCCAGGGCGTGCCCTTCGACGAATCCGTCCAGTCGGGCATCATGGTGGAGGTGCCGTCGGCGGCCATCCTCTCCGATCATTTCGCCAGGGAAACAGATTTCTTCAGCATCGGGACCAACGACCTGATCCAGTACGCCGTGGCGGTGGACAGGGGGAACGAAAAGCTCTCCCACCTGTATTCCCAGTACCACCCCGCAGTGCTCCGCCTAATAAAAACAGTTCTCGACAACGGCAAGGCGGCAGGAATCCGGGTCGGCATGTGCGGCGAAGCCGCCGGCGACCCGAAGCTCATTCCGATCCTCCTCGGCATGGGACTCACGGAATTCAGCATGAACCCTTCGTCCATCCTCCAGGCCCGGTGGATCCTCCGGAACCTCAGAAAAAGCGACCTGGAGGAGGCGGCATCCACGGTCCTGTCTCTGGCTACGGCTGAAGAGGTGGAGAACTTCTGCTCGGGGCTGCTCCAGACCCTCAACCTCTGCCGATGAAGGAAAAGGGGATTTTCCCCTTCCGGAAGGATTATAATATGCCCATGAACGATGCCGCCGCCACCGACCGGGAATTCCAGCCCCTGCCCGAGATGCTGCGCCCTCTCTTCTGGGACGCGGAATGGTCTGCCGTGGATTTCGACAGGAACAGGACGGCGGTGATCGAACGGATCCTGAACCTCGGGAACGAGGAACAGCTCGCCTGGCTCCGCCGGAACGTCTCGCTGGACGAAATCCGTTCCGTGGTCGCTTCGAGCAGGCGGCTGAGCAGAAAGACGGCCCGGTGCTGGCAGAACTTTTTCGGGCTCAGGGAGGAGGACATGCGGTGTTTTGGGATGTTCTCGACAAACCCAGACAATCTTTTCTGAAAAGCATCGTCGCCGCCCCTCCCCTCCGGGGAGCCTATCTCGCAGGGGGGACGGCCCTGGCCCTGCAGTTCGGCCACAGGCTTTCGGAGGATTTCGACTGGTTTCTGCCCGAAAGCTTCGACCCGGGGAAGCTCCCCGCCCTTCTGGAAAACTTCGGGACCGTCTCGGTGGCGGAGACCCATGCCGGGACCTTCCACGGATGGATCGACGGCATCCGGGTAACCTGGCTCCATTACCCCAATCCCCTTCTTGATCCCCTCCAGGAGATGCCGGGCCTTCCCGGGCTTCTGCTCTCCTCCCCCCGGGACACGGGGCTCATGAAATGGGCGGCCCTCTCCGACCGGGGCGCCCGGAAGGATTTTCTCGACCTCTACGAACTGGGCCTCCAGGGGATCACCCTCGAAGAGCTCTTCCTCCTTCTGCCCCGGAAATTTCCCGGGCGGCGCCTCAACCTCTACCACATGATCAAGGGACTGAGCTACTTCGACGACGCGGACCACGACCCCTGGCCCGTCATGCTCAGGGACGTGAGCTGGAGCGCCCTCCAGCGGTATTTCCTCTCCTCCCAGACCAGGCTGCTCCGGACCCTCCCCTGAAACACCCTTTTTCAGGAGGGATGGGGCAACATTTCCCCTCTTTTTCTGACCTAAATCCGCACCCTGAAAAATAAAAAACCTCTCTGGACTGTTCGGAGAACAGTGTTAAGGTAGTGTTTGCGACGACACAACCTTCACCAGAGAGGTGCGATCATTATGACGGAAAAGGCCAAGAAAATCCACATCGAGATGAAGAGCGGGGAAAGCGGAATAACATCCTTCGCAGGACTCTGGCCGGCAGTGGAGCTCTTCCGGAAATCAGGGCTTCCCGAAGTTATCGACAGCGCCGTAGGAGCCAGATCTTCGAGGGGTTTTCGTGACAGTG
>JAPXRK010000003.1:0-22857 GCA_033813575.1 Synergistales bacterium | reverse complement strand
ACATTTCAATTTCCGGCTTCTTGATTTCCTGAAATCCCATGAACACTGCATTCCTTTTTTCAAAATCCCCGATTTCTCAGGAAATACGGCGAAGTCAGGAGTCATCGGGACCGCCGTGGCCGCAGGCGTCATGCTCACTCTATTGAGATGACACGATCGGAAAATACAACGAAAAGGGCCCCTTTCCTTATTCAGGAAAGGGGCTTTTTGTTCACCTCGGAGGGGACTTTTCTATATGCCTTTCAATGGGCAAGTGTTATTATATCGGATGGAAAATATTCCGCCGGTCCTGCTGGCCAGTATGGTTTTTATGATCTTCAACGGGGGAGGAGATTTTTACATGAAAATTGCCATAGGTTCAGATCACGCCGCTTTTCCGCTGAAAAACACCCTTGTTTCCCATCTCAGAAAAAAAGGATATGAAGAAATACTCGACGTGGGAACGGATACGGATTCTCTTCCCTGTGACTACCCCGACATCGCCCTGAAGGTCGGCGAGCTGGTTGCCCAGAGAAAAGCCGACAGGGGAGTGCTGCTGTGCGGGACCGGAGTGGGAATGTCGATCGCGGCCAACAAAATGCCCGGCGTGTATGCGGCCCACTGTCACGATGTTGAAACGGCGAGAATGAGCCGGAGGCACAATAATTCCAACGTGCTTACAATGGGTGCCCGGATCCTTTCCCCCGAAACCGCGGTCGAAATTCTTGACGCCTGGCTTTCAACGGAATTTGAAGGCGACCGGCACTCAAGGCGCCTGAGCAAGATCGCCGACTTTGAACAGAAGATCTGCCCAAGCTGCTGCCTCTCGGACAAGGGAAAAACCGTTATTTTTGATCACCCCCTCGTACAGCACAAGGTCAGCATCATCAGGGACAAGAACACCTCGGTAAAGGAATTCCGCGAACTGGTCCAGGAAATTGCGGGGCTCATGGTGTATGAGATCACCAGGAACCTACCTCTGGTCAAGATACAGGTCGAGACCCCCCTCGCCCTTACTGACGCCTATGCCCTGGAGGGCAAGAAACTGGCCATTGTCCCTGTACTCCGGGCGGGCCTGGGGATGGTGGACGGAATCCTCCAGCTTGTTCCCAACGCCAAGGTTGGGCACATCGGACTGTACCGTGACCCCGAAACGCTGATGCCCGTGGAATACTACTGCAAGCTTCCGGGTGACATCAGCGAGCGGGATATCCTCATTCTCGATCCGATGCTGGCCACCGGCGGTTCGGCTTCGGCGGCCATAAGCCTGGTGAAGGCACGGGGCGGGAAGAAGGTTTCGCTGGTGTGCATCATCGCCGCGCCTGAAGGAGTGTCAAAAGTCCACGGAGATCACCCGGATGTGGACATTTTCGCTGCAGCCCTTGACAGTCATCTGAACGACCACGGTTATATCGTTCCCGGTCTCGGCGATGCAGGAGACAGGCTTTTCGGCACGAAATAGGCCATTCCCGTGGAATTCGCGCTGAAAAATTTCTTTGTCGCGGCTCCGCTGCTTCTGCTCTGGGGGCTCTGTGTCACCCCTCTTTCCATAAGCCTGGCGAACCGTTACCGCATCGTTGACCATCCCGGGGAGCGAAAGATACATACTTCGGTCACTCCCCGGGGAGCGGGAATCGTTCTCTGGCTCGGGTTCCTTCTCTGGTGCCTTTTTGCGGCGGGAGAGCATCCGGTCGTCAGGTTTATCGGTACGGGGAGCACCATGGTTTTTCTCAGCGGGTACCGGGATGACATGAAGAGCCTCGCCCCCCTGGTGCGGCTCGGGGTACACCTTTTCGCCGCGCTCCTTTTTCTCGTGCCGGTGCGGTTGCCCCCGGCGCACCTTGCTGTCTGCCTTTTCTGGATTACGGGAATGACCAATGCCTACAACCTTATAGACGGCGCCAACGGACTCTGTCTGCTCATGTTCATTTCGGCGTGCCTTCTCTCCTCACCCCTAGGGAACACTACGGTTTTCCTCTCTCTCGCCTGTCTTGCGGGGGGAGTCCTGTACTGGAATTTCCCGAAGGCAAGGACTTTTCTCGGAGATGGCGGGACGACGTTTCTCGGCTACATTTTTTCGTGTTTTTTCATTTATACCGTGGCCCCGGGCCTTGGAGCGGTCGGGGTGATCGAACTCCCCTTCCTTCTGCTCCTTGCCGGGGGCGTTCCTGTGGCCGACACCCTGTTCGCCATATTGCGCAGGGTGTGGAAAGGCAGGTCTCCCTTCCTGCCTGACAGGGGACACATACACCACCGTCTTCTCGACAGGGGGATCTCCCCCTTCTGGACGGTCCTCATTCTTGTTTTTGTACAATGCCTTATCGTTGGTTCAGGGGTGTTTCTCTTCACCGCCAGGCTGTCCTGATGCCATTTTTCCGGGAACCGGAAGAGAAGGCAGCTCACAAATCGAAAGACGGAGTTGTTTCCTTCATGAAGAAAAAAATAGCATGCGTTATAGGAACACGCCCGGAGGCGATCAAGATGGCGCCGGTGGTCTCCGCCCTGCGGGATAGAGAGCTGGACGTCACTGTTCTGGCTACGGGCCAGCATTCCCAGATGCTCGACCAGGCCCTGGCCTTTTTCGAGATCAGGGCTGATGTGAATCTTTCCGTAATGGAGGAAAGACAGCCCCTGGACCAGCTCACATCACGGGTGCTTCTCGGGGTGGGACGTTTTCTGGACAGTTCTCCCCAGGATCTCCTGCTTGTTCACGGAGACACGACGACCACCATGGCCGCCGCAATGGCGGCTTTTTACAGGCAGATCCCCGTCGGCCACGTCGAAGCCGGGCTTCGGAGCGGCGACCTTGGGCGCCCCTTCCCCGAGGAAGCAAACCGGATCATAACCGACAGGCTCTCGACGCTCTGGTTCGCCCCAACTGAAGGAGCAGCGGAGAACCTGCGAAGGGAAAGACTGCCGGTTTCTTCGAAAACCCTGTTCGTAACAGGCAATACCGTCATCGATGCTTTATTTCGGACCCTCCGGAAGAACCACGCTCCTTCTCCGGATCTTGCACCTCTGGTTTCGGGAAGCGATCCGGTTATCCTTATGACCGCCCACAGGAGGGAATCATGGGGAAGCCCCCTCGAATCCATCTGTCTCGCCATAAAGGACATCCTCGAAGCTGACCGTCGTGTCCGCATCCTCATTCCCCTTCACAAGAACCCGTCGGTGCGGGATGTGATCCAACGTCTTCTCGCAGGCGAAAAGAGAATCATCCTCTGTGAACCCCTCAAGTATCCGGATTTTGTCTGGGCGATGAACAGGAGCATTCTGATCCTCACCGACAGCGGAGGAGTGCAGGAAGAGGCGGCAGGACTGAAAAAGCCGGTACTTGTGATGCGGGATCTTTCCGAGCGCCCGGAAGCCCTCGAAACCGGGACAGCTCTCCTTGTGGGAACGGACCGGGAAAGGATAACGCAAACCACGCTGAAAATCCTTTCCGACGGCGTTTTTCGGGAGAAACTGCTGAGCCGGGGAGAAAACCCATTCGGAGACGGAACGGCATCGCTGAGGATAGCTGACAGCGTTCTCGGTTATTACGAAGGCAAATAAAATCGTGGTATAGTAGTTTTATATGATTTCCCACCAAACTTTCGGGAGGAATTGACCAGTGGAATCCAAGATGGAAATACTCGGCGGTACAGCCCTAAAGGGAGTTGTCGAAGCCCAGGGAGCGAAGAACGCATCCCTTCCGGTAATGGCCGCCGCTCTTCTTCTAAAGGACAGTACTCTCCATATTTCCCGAGTGCCTGATCTTCTCGACGTGAACACCATGGCCGACCTGCTCAGAAGTCTTGGAGCAGAAGTCATATTCAGCAACCACAAAATGAAGATCTACACCCCGGCGGAGATATCCTGGGAAACTCCCCCGGATCTCGTGAGAAAAATGAGAGCCTCTTCCCTTGTCCTCGGGCCTCTTCTCGCCCGCTGCGGCAAGGCCGTCATGCCTCTACCCGGAGGCTGCTCCATAGGGAGCAGACCGATTGACCTCCACCTGAAAGGGCTCACGAAGATGGGTGCGACCATCGAACTGGTGCATGGAGCAGTGCACGCTCACACCACAGGGTTGACGGGATGCCGCATTTACCTGGATTTCCCTTCGGTTGGGGCCACGGAGAATCTCATGATGGCCGCAGTTTTTGCACGGGGGGAAACTGTCCTGGAGAATACGGCCCGGGAGCCGGAAATATATAACCTTGTGGATGCCCTGAAATCCATGGGGGCCCAGGTGGAAGCCGACGGCACGGGTGTTATTCGCATTCAGGGAGTGGACATTCTCGGGAGCGCCGAGTCGAGGATCATTCCTGACCGAATCGAGGCCTGCACCTACATACTCGCCGGGGCGGCCACCAACGGAGAGGTGACGGTGACGGGAGTCATTCCCAATCACATCGACTCTCTCCTCGCGAAGCTGGAGGAAGCGGGAGCCTCTCTCTCCGTGAACGAAAGCGAGGTCACCATCTATCCCTCTTCAAGGTTGAAGGGTGTATCGCTGAAAACCCTCCCCTATCCCGGATTCCCTACTGATCTTCAGCCCCAGATCATGGCAGCCCTGTGCCTGGCCCAGGGAACCAGCGTGATCCAGGAGAGTGTTTTCCAGTCCCGTTTTCTTCATGTCAGTGAGCTGAACAAGATGGGAGCGAAAATTGACATCCAGAGCAACTCCGCAATCGTCGCCGGTGTTGACCGCCTTACGGGAGCCGATGTGGTAGCCACCGACCTGCGGGCGGGAGCTGCCCTTGTCATTGCCGGACTGGCTGCCGGTGATTCCACCTTTGTGTATCACCTCGGCCATATTTTCCGCGGATACGAAGAAATGGACAGAAAACTGCGGGATCTCGGCGCCGACGTCAGGGTACTGGCAGATGATTCAGGTGACTGCGACAGAGCTGAGAAAAACGCCCGGGGGAGTTCTCCGGCTCTCGGCAGCTGAAACGCGGGTTTCCAGGACTCTCCCCCGAGAAATGTTTCCCTGGGGCCTGATATGATGAAGTCCGCTGCCCCGGGAGGTTTCCGCGTCATCGCCTTTGTGGGGCCTGCCGGTACGGGAAAAAGCCAGAGAGCCCAGATGGTGGCCCAGGAAAATGAAATGGATTTCCTGATCGACGACGGGCTCGTGATCTCGAAGGGCAGAATAATGGCCGGGAAGAGCGCCAAATCTGAACGGAACCTTGTCAGGGCCATACGGAGAGCGCTCTTTCAGTTCCCTGACCACAGAAAGACCGTCCGGTCTTTTCTGCAGAAGTCCGCTCCCTGCAAGATCATGATCATCGCCACCTCCATCTCCATGGCGGAAAAAATAACCAGGGCCCTGGAATTGCCGTCCCCCGAACTCATCATCGACATAACCGAAGTGGCCTCTCCAGAAGAAATCATCAACGCCAGGAGAGAGCGCCATGAAAAAGGCCAGCACGTGATTCCCGTCTCCAGGACCCAGCTGAGAAAAAATTTCGCAGGCAAGCTGGTGGGGCACCTGAGAGGCCTTTTCAAAAGCGTTGACAGGGAAGAGGGAGAACGGACCATCGTGAGGCCTCCCTTCAGTTTTTTCGGAGCGCTGACCATTGATTCGACCGCCATAGAAGACCTGGTGCGCCATGTGGTTTCGCTGAGTGCCCAGATTGATGCGGTGAAAGACATTCGTGTGCGTTCCTCGGAGGATGAAATTTCTTTGGAAATTACTGTGAACGTGACGCCGGGAAAGTTCAATTTCCGGCAGCTGGGAAAAGTGCAGCAGAAACGGGTTGCTTCCGCGGTCCGGTATTTCACGGGCATGGATATCGGAAGCGTCGATATCAGCTTTGCGGAGGTGGTGTTGCCGTGACCCTTTTTCAGAGCAGCGCGGACAGGGAATGCGCCTGGACGGAGCTGAAGAAAAAAGTGGAAGGCTGCACCAGATGCGGCCTGTGTTCTTCAAGAAAAAACACCGTTTTCGGACAGGGACACAGGAATTCTCCCCTTGTGTTCATCGGTGAAGGCCCAGGGGCGGAAGAGGATGAACAGGGCGTCGCATTTGTAGGCAAGGCGGGACGCCTGCTCACTCAGATTCTCGCCTCGGTGGGCATACGGAGAGAGCAGGTTTTTATTTCGAACGTGGTGAAATGCAGACCGCCGGACAACCGGGTGCCTGCCCCTGATGAAATGATGGCCTGCAGTCCTTATCTGGAAGCCCAGCTGGCTCTTCTTCGTCCGCGGATCGTGGTCTGCCTCGGGAATACGCCGACGAAGTGGCTCCTGAGGACTTCTGAAGGAATCACGGCTCTTCGGGGGAGATGGTTCCCCTGGAGAGGAGCCCTTCTGCTTCCCATGTTCCATCCGAGTTTCCTGCTGAGAAACGAATCTCGGAAGAAGGGAAGCCCGAAGGAGCTGACATGGAGGGACATCAATGCCGTCCGGGAGAAGCTCGCTGAACTCGGAGCCCTGCTGCCGGAAGAGGAGGGGAATCCATGAAGGATTACCCGGTCCCTTCCCCTTTCCATGTTGCCCTTATCATGGACGGCAACGGACGGTGGGCGAAGAAACGGTTTCTTCCCCGCCTTCTCGGCCACAGGGCAGGGGTGAAGGCCCTCGAAAGGACCGTGCGGGCCGCCTGGAACCTGGGGGTGACCCATCTTTCGGCGTACGCCTTTTCCACGGAGAACTGGAAGCGGCCCGAGATGGAGATCAAGGGACTCATGAGTCTTTTCCGCTTTTCCCTCCGGCGGAAGGTTGACGAGATCAGGCGGGAGAATGTCCGGCTCCTGTTTGCAGGAAAGAGGGACGATCTGCCCCCCGATGTGGCGGAGCTCATGGATTGGGCCGAGAAGGAGACGGCGATGAACACGGGGCTCACTCTCGTGGCTTGCCTGAATTACGGGGGGCGGCAGGAAATCCTCGACGGAGTGAATGCGCTGATCGCGGAAGGCAGGAACCAGCCCGTTACGGAGGAGGACCTGAACGGAAAGATGTATCTTCCCGACCTTCCTCCGCCGGATCTGATCATCCGGACGAGCGGAGAGCAGCGGTTGAGCAATTTCTGGCTCTGGCAGTGCGTTTACAGCGAACTGTATTTTACCGATGTCCTCTGGCCGGACTTCGGACCAGGCGACCTCGAGAAGGCCATAGCACAATTCACTTGCAGGGAGAGACGATATGGCGCAGTCAAATGAAGCATTGAAAGAACTGGTGGTCAGGGGAGGTGCCGGGGCAGCCGTCGTGGCTGTCGTGCTCGGTGCCCTGTATGCGGGGGGTATGACCTGGACGGTGCTGGTTTCCGTTCTCGCCCTTGTGTCCCTTGGAGAGTTCTACAGCATGCTTTCGAGAAAATTCAAGGTTTCCAGGGGGGTCGGCTTCATGGCCGGCGTGCTCATCCTCTTCACGGCTTCCGACGGCATTCACCCCATTTCCCTGGTACTCACCCTGAGCATTACGGCCTTCGTCATCCTTTTCGTGGAGATACTGCGGAGGCAGATCAAGGGGGAGAGCTATGCCATCTGGAATATGGGGGGCACCCTGGGGGGCATCCTGTACATCGTCATTCCATGGACCTTCATGATCCTGCTCCGGAGACTTCCTTCCGGAGCCATTCTCCTTTTTACCATGTTCCTCTGCACCTGGTGCTGCGACGTGGCGGCATACCTTATCGGGTCGAGGTGGGGGAGGCTCCGTCTGTGTGAAAACGTCAGCCCGAAAAAGACCTGGGAAGGATTTCTCGGCGGACTTTCGGCCGCTCTTCTCGCGGGTGTGTCCGTGGCGTTTGTTCTGAAAATTCCTCCCCTTCCCTTCCTCTTCGTCGGCCTTATCTGCGGCGTGGCCGGACAGATCGGTGACCTTGCGGAATCAGTCATCAAGCGGGAAACCGGGGTAAAGGACAGCGGAAGCGTCATCCCCGGCCATGGGGGCGTTCTGGACCGTTTCGACAGCGTCCTTGTCAGCGGTCTTCTTGTATACGTGCTTTTCGGGGTCATTCTCCGATGAAAAGGACCCGCCTTTTTGTCATCGGCTGTACCGGGAGCGTCGGCGGCTCCGTCCTCTCCGTTTGCCGGGCTTTCCCCGATTTTTTTGAAGTTCGCGCCCTGGCGGCCCATTCTTCCGCCGCGGAAACCGAAAAACTGGCGGGGGAATTCCAGGTTGACCGGGTGGTGCTCTCCGACCCCGAAGCGGCAGCGGATCTCCGAAGGTCCTCCGCCGGCAGGCTGAAGGTCCTCGAAGGCTCCGAAGCCCTGGAGGAGACCGCTTCAGGTACCGACATCGACCATGTGGTCGTGGCATCCTCCGGAACCGGGGCTATCGGCGCCCTCATGGCAGCCCTGAGGAGCGGCAAGGATGTTTCCCTGGCCAACAAGGAGAGCATCGTGGTCGCGGGGCAGTGGGTGCTGCCGCTGATCGGCCGGGAAGGGCAGCTGAGGCCCCTTGACAGCGAGCACAATGCCGTGTGGCAATGCCTGGCGGGCAGGGACCCCGCTTCGGTTTCACGGATCGTCCTCACTGCATCCGGGGGACCTTTCCGGACGTTTTCCCCGGAGGAACTGGAGAAGGTGACTCCCTCCATGGCTGTACGCCACCCTGTGTGGAGCATGGGGGCCAAGATCAGCGTGGACAGCGCCTCACTGATGAACAAGGGGATCGAGATCCTCGAGGCCATGGCCCTCTTCTCCCTTCCGGCGGAGAGGGTGGACGCCGTGATTTGTCCGGATTCCTTCGTCCACGGTATCGTGGAGTTCAGGGACGGATCGTTTCTCCTTTCGGCCTCTTCCCCTGACATGCGCCTTCCCTGCGCCTCGGCCCTGTTTTTTCCCGAAAGAAGCCCCTTCCCCCCTGTCCCGGTCCCTCTTTTGCAGGAGAGGACCATTACCTTCCTTCAGCCCGACGAACAGCGCTTTCCCTGCCTTCGCCTCGCAAAGGAAACCGCCCGGAAGGGAGGGGCTTTCCCGGCTCTCCTCGTGGGGGCGGACGAGGTGGCTGTGGACCGTTTTCTGGCAGGCGAGATCGGCTTTACCGGGATCCCGTCGGTGGTGGAATCGGTCCTTGAACAATGGAACGGACCGGCACCGGCTTCTCTCGCCGATGCCCTGCACATTCTGGACGAAGGAAGAAGGAGTGCCGCCGGATTCTGTCAGCGGCTGAAAATTTCCCGTCCCGCAAGGAGATCGATCTGAATGGCGAGCCTGCTGTCTTTTCTTTTTGTCATAGGTATCTGCGTCGTTGTCCATGAATACGGACACTACATTACTGCACGGCTTTTCGATGTCCAGGTGCACGAGTTCGCCTTCGGCATGGGGCCGGTGCTCTTCCAGCGAAAGGGGAAGCATACCCTGTGGTCGCTCAGGGCATTTCCCGTGGGCGGCTTCGTCCGGCTGGCAGGAATGGAGGAAGAGAACGAGGATGAGACCGTCGAGCCGGGCAGGGCCTTTTACGACAAGGCTGCCTGGAAGCGTTTTCTTATCCTGGTGAACGGCTCCGTCGCCAATGTCCTGCTGGCCCTTCTCCTGACGGCCGTTTTCCTTTCGGGCCATGGCGTGGCCAACCTGGAGGAAACCGTCATCGGAGAGGTCATGGAAGGGTACCCTGCCCAGGCGGCGGGCATCGTGCCGGGGGACAGGATCCTTTCCGTCAACGGTACACCTGTGCGGACCTGGCGGGCCATGTCGACGGAAATCCGGCAGGAAGCCCCCAAAGGTCCCGTACTTTTTTCCGTCCGCCGGGGCGAGGAGGTCATTTCGATATCTGCTGTGATCCTGCCGGACAGGGAGCAGGGCATTCCCCTTTTCGGAATCCGCCCCGGCATGAAACGGTTCCCCGTGAGTGAAGCCTTTTCCTCCGCCCTTTCGTACACGGTGAACATGAGCGTGGAAATGGTCAGGGGAATAGCGCGGTGGATTTCGGGTACCGAGAAGGTTGACATCACCGGGCCGGTGGGAATTGCCTCCATGGCCGGAGAAGCGGCAAGGAAGGGGCTGTGGACGTTCCTTTCCTTTCTGGCGCTCATCAACCTCAACCTCGGACTGATCAACCTTCTTCCCTTCCCTGCCCTGGACGGGGGGCGGCTCTTCTTCACCGCGGGAGAAATGGTTCTCAGGAGACGGCTTCCGCCGAAGATCGAAAACTACATCCACATGACCGGCTTTTTCCTCCTGATAACGCTCATACTCTACATTACCTGGCAGGATGTCCTGCGCCTTTTCAGGGGGTAGAATCATGGCAGGAACAGTCACCATTGCCGGGCTTGCCATCGGAAACGGTCATCCTGTGCGGGTGGAAAGCATGCTCAAGATCCCTCTTTCTTCCAGGGATGAGTGCCTCGAACAGTGCCGCTCCCTTGCCTCCTGCGGATGTGAGCTGATCCGGGCAGCCTTCCCTTCCCCTGAACTTGCGGGGGATCTTTCATGGCTGAACGAAAGATCACCGGTTCCCCTTATGGCGGACATCCATTTCGATCCTGCCCTTGCCCTTGCAGCCCTGGAGGCGGGAACGCCGTCCATCCGGATCAATCCCGGAAATATGGCCCGGGACCGTCTTCGGGATGTCGTTGCTTCAGCCCGGGAGAAACAGGCGGTCATACGGATTGGAGCCAACGGCGGCTCGCTGAATTCCGCCCAGCTGGAGAAGGCCGGCGGAGTCCGTTCCGATGCCCTGGCCGCGGCCGTGGAAGAACAGCTTCTGATTCTCCTGGACGAAGGCTTTCAGGATATAATATTGTCCGCCAAGTCCACTTCCGTACATGAAACTGTTCGGGCGAACTCTCTTCTTGCCCTGAAATATCCCGGCTATCCCTTTCACATAGGGATCACCGAATCGGGATACGGGCGGGACGGTCTTGTGAAAAGCGCTGCGGGGCTGGCCCTGCTTCTCGGGCAGGGCATCGGGGACACGATCCGCATCAGCCTGACCGAGTCTCCCCTCGAGGAAGTCAGGGCGGGATTTTCCCTGCTCAGGGCCCTGGACCTGAGGCAGCGGGGCGGAAGCCTTATTTCCTGCCCGACCTGCGGACGGAAAAGGATCGAGGTCAGAACGATCGTCGACCTGGTGACGCCCTTCCTGGAGAGCCTGCCGGACGGGGTGACCGTGGCCGTGATGGGCTGCGAGGTGAACGGACCGCGGGAAGCCATGGACGCCGATTTCGGGATTGCCGGTTCTCCCCGGGGGGCGGTGGTCTTTTCGAAGGGGACCGTTTTAAAAGAGGTTCCCCTGGAGAGGGTGCCGGAACTGCTTGCCGGGATGGCTGAAGAAGCCTGCCGTTCAAAAGAAAAGCACAAAAACCGATAAACACATCTGGATAAAAGGGAAAGGGGAAAGAGCACGATGCCGGTGAACCTGAAAGGAAGAAGCTTTCTTACGCTGATGGATTTTTCGAAGGATGAAATTTATTACCTGCTCGACCTTGCGGCGGACCTGAAGGCGAAAAAAAGGGCGGGGATACGGGGCAATGCCCTTCAGGGAAAGAATATCGCGCTGCTGTTCGAAAAAGCGTCCACCCGAACCCGCTGCGCCTTCACCGTTGCCTGCATCGACGAGGGGGCGCACCCGGAATTTCTCGGCAAGAACGACATACACCTCGGAGGCAAGGAGGATGTGAAGGACACCGCCAGGGTCCTGGGAAGGATGTTTGACGGCATCGAATACCGGGGCTTCAAGCAGTCCATGGTGGAAGAGCTTGCGGAATATGCCGGGGTTCCCGTCTGGAACGGCCTGACCGATGTGGACCACCCGACCCAAATTCTCGCCGACTTCCTCACCCTCCAGGAGAATTTCGGGAGGGTTCTGAAAGGACTGCGTCTCGTGTACTGCGGCGACGGAAGGAACAACATGTCCAACGCCCTGATGATCGGATGCGCCAAGCTGGGGATGCATTACGTGATCGCCTCCCCGGCATCTCTCTTCCCGGAGGCGGGTCTCCTGGAACAGTGCAGGGCCCTGGCCGCCGGCTCCGGAGGGTCGGTCACCGTGTTCGAGAATCCCGTCGAGGCGGTGAAGGGAGCTGATGCGGTGTACACAGACGTCTGGGTTTCCATGGGCGAAGAGGAGAAGAAGAAGGAACGGGAAACCCTCCTGAGACCCTATCAGGTTTCCATGAACCTCATGAAGGCCTCGGGAAAGGACGGAACCATATTCCTTCACTGCCTTCCCGCGGTCAAGGGGCAGGAAGTCACGGAAGAGGTGTTCGAGGCTCCCTTCTCGAAGGTTTTCGATGAGGCGGAGAACAGGATGCACACCATAAAGGCGGTCATGGTCGCCACCATTGGAAACCAGTAATATCCCGGCAAGGGGGTGAGAGGGATGGAAAACTCGCGGCTTTTCCGCTGCGCCTCCTGCGGTAAGGAGTTTCGCCTGGGAGAGGGAGAGCGTACGCTCCGCTGCCCTTCCTGCGGAAGCAAAGTGCTGATTCTTCTTGAAGGTGAAAGCCTGTCACGGAAAAAGTGCGGAGGATGCTCGGGCGGTTCCTGCTCGACCTGAGGGGGATGAAGAAGGGCAGCCGGCGGCTGCCCTTTTCTATAATATGGCGGAAATGGAGATATCGATGGTTTTGATTCCCCTGACCGAAGACAGGGCATCCTCAAATTTTTTGATGGTTCGTGCGTCCCCCTTCAGGACAATGCATTCCAGGCAGTTGTCATGATCCACGTGGACGTGGGTTGTGCAGATGATCGCCTCGCCGAAATCATGCTGCAGGGAAGTGAGGGAGCCCGTGGCGTCCTTGATGTGGTGGTCGTACATAATGGTCACGGTGCCGAAAACGATGCCGTCCCCGCGGGACCACCTTTCCCTTGAAAGCCGTTCCCTGATGAGCTGCCGCAGGGCTTCGGACCTGTTCTGGAGTCCTTTTCCCCTGATGTAGAGGTCGAACTCCGACAGAAGCGATGCCGGAACGGCCACGCCAAATCGAACGAGCGAATCCATACAAACCCCTCCTGTTCATGATGTCTCCAGGGAGTATAATAAACTGAAATTCCCTGTTTGGGGGAGGATCCTTTTGGACAAAGTCTTCTGCGTCAGACTTCTGCCCGGCAAAGGGCAAAGGGGACCTGCCTTCGGGGGCGACCGGAACGGTGAAACATGTTTCGCCCTGTGCAGCCGAGGCGCTGTCTGCTCTCCGTCATGCTTTCCCGATGCCGCGGCCTTCCTTGGCCTTGACGGCGACGGCACCGTCATTCTCCGGGATGACGGCGGCAATGTACTGCACCGGTACAGGGGAACGCACGGCAAGGGGCCCGGCTCCGAATTCGCCCTTTTCCCGCTGGGACGGTTTCTCTGCGGCCTTGCCACCGGTTCCGACCTGATGGTGCCGGAACATGCCCGGTGCCTTTCCCTTGCGGGAACGAACCTTCTCCTGGCTTTCCTTCTCCCCGGGGAGAGCGGAACAGCTCTCTTCGAGGCCGTTGCACGAACACGGGCGGCGGAAAATCGCATTTTCGTGGTTCTGGCGAATTCTTCAGCTCCTCCCGCAGCCTTTGGTCCTGACGGGAGGGACGTGCTTCCGGTCCCTGCGGAGGGAGGGGAAAATGAGCTCCGGCTTTCCAGGGATTTTCTTTCCCGGGAGGGATGTGAGAGGATCAGGAGAAAGGATCTCTATTATTCCCTGACGGCCCTGTGAGAGAGGGTTCTCTGTGCTACAATATCCAGGCGGTGAATGCCCTCCCGCCGGGTCTTTTCTGGTGGGGAGGAGCGCCTTTTTCTCCGGTTCCATGAGGCAGAGCAGTGATTCTTTTGATCTATAGAGGGGTGAGTTTCTTGTCCGGACATTCAAAATGGGCAAACATCAAACACAGGAAAGCGGCACAGGACGCCAAGCGGGGCAATCTGTTCCAGAAACTCGTGAAGGCGGTTATCATCGCGGCAAAAGAGGGCGGCGGGGATCCCGCCATGAACATGCGCCTCAAGGCCGCCATCGACCGGGCGAAGGCGGCGAGCGTGCCGAATGACAACATCATCAGGGGCATCAAGAGAGGTACCGGAGAAATCGAGGGAGCCCAGTACGAGGAGATCACCTACGAAGCTTACGGGCCGAACGGAGTGGCCATCCTCATCGAAGTCCTGACGGACAACAGGAACCGGGCGGCGTCGGAAATACGGGCCCTCCTTACGAGAAACGGCGGTTCCCTCGGCGAGGCTGGAAGCGTCGCCTGGATGTTTGAACGGAAGGGAACCATCGAGGTCAGCGGAAAGGATCTCGACGAGGAAGCCCTTATGACCGCCGCCCTGGAAGCCGGAGCGGAGGATCTTGAGCAGCAGGATGAAGGCTTTGCGGTGTACACCGATCCGGCATCCCTGCCGGACGTGAGGGACGCCCTGGAAAAGGCCGGATATTCCATAGAAAGGGCGGAAACGGAAATGGTTCCCAAGAACACCGTCCAGATCAGCGACCCTGAGAAGGCACGAAAGATGCTCCGCCTTATGGACCTTCTCGAGGAGAACGACGACACCCAGAATGTCTACGGGAACTTTGACATTCCCGATGAGATTATGGAAAACCTGGAAGGATAGCGAAAGACCATTGCTCAAATGTATCGGCATTGATCCCGGACTGGGGAGGATGGGATTTGCTTCGGTGGCCCGAGAGGGGCAGGTTTTCCGCTCCCTTTCCTACGGCTGCATCGAAACCCCTCCTTCCGAAACCATCCCTGTCCGGCTGAACATGATCTATGAAAAGCTCGGGGAGCAGATTGCGTGCTGCTCCCCCGATTTTATGTCGGTGGAAAAGCTCTTTTTCGGGAGAAATATCACCACTGCGGAGTATGTCTGGCAGGCAAGGGGAGTGGCCCTCCTCCTGGCCGCGAAGCACAGGCTGCCTGTTCTTGAGCCGAAACCTTCCCAGATCAAACTGGCCGTCTGCGGCTACGGGACGGCGCCGAAGGAACAGGTTCAGAAAATGGTCCAGCGCATCCTGAACCTGGACTGCATCCCGAAGCCCGACGATGCCGCCGATGCCATTGCCGCCGCCGTTACCGGCTTTTTCCTTTTTGCAGAGGAGAAGAGAACCGCTCCGTCAGGAGGACGTCATGCTGCGATTTCTTTCAGGTAAGGTAGTTTCCGTCTCCGATGGCCTGGTGATTCTCGACGTGGCTGGATTCGGCTTTGAGCTTCTCTGCACCGGGAGAGCGGCCGCCATGTGCAGGGAAGGAGAGCAGGCCCTGCTGGTGACCTACCTTCAGATTGCCGAGACCGGCCCCTCCCTGTTCGGTTTCGCCGACGAGCGGGAGCGGGGGCTCTTCCTGAAACTCACCACGGTAAAGGGCGTGGGGGGGAAAATGGCCATGAACGTATTGAAATCCGCATCTGCCGACAGGGTGATCAACTGGATCGTCTCCTCCGATATCGAATCCCTCGTCAAAATTCCCGGTATCGGCCGGAAGACGGCGGAACGGCTCTGTTTCGAGATGCACCGTCATCTCGCAGGAGAGTACGCCGACCTGACCATCGACGGAGTCCCCCATGAAGGCAGGAACCTCGATCTCGCCATGGAAGGCCTCCGGTCCCTCGGTTTTTCCCAGGGGGATGTGGCGGCCGTCTTCAGAAAATTGAAGAACGACGGAACAGTGGAAGAAGGATTCACTGCGGAGCAGCTTATCCGCATGGCCCTGAAGGAACTGAAGCGGAATTGAGGTGATTCCCGATGACAGAGGAACAAAGACGTTTCCTGGATCCTTCCGGCGGAGCCGGTGAGGACGATACCTCGCTCAGACCCCTGTCGCTCGGTGAATTTGTGGGGCAGGAAAAACTCAAGGAAAAACTGTCCATTTTCATCCAGGCCGCGCGTCAGCGGGGCGAATCCCTGGACCACTGCCTGTTTTACGGTCCTCCGGGCCTGGGAAAGACAACCCTCGCGAGCATCATCGCGAGGGAGATGGGGGGGCAGCTTCGGGTCACTACCGGACCTGCTCTCGAGAAGACGGGGGACCTTGCGGCAATATTGTCGAACCTGGAACCCAACGATGTGCTGTTTATCGATGAAATCCACCGCCTTCCATCGAACGTTGAAGAGATACTTTACCCGGGAATGGAGGATTTTTCGCTGCACATCATCGTAGGAAAGGGCCCCCTCGCGAACAATATCTGCCTGACCCTGCCGAAATTCACCCTTGTCGGAGCGACAACCCGCCTGGGGCTTCTGACGTCACCTCTTCGTGCCCGGTTCGGGATCGTGGAGCAGCTTTCTCTCTACGACGAAACGGAACTTGCGGGGATCGTGCTCCGGGGGGCGAAGGTCCTGGGGATAGCTCTCCAGAAAGAAGCGGCCGCTGAAATAGCCAAGAGGTCCCGGGGCACTCCCAGGGTCGCTCTCCGGCTTCTCAGAAGGGTGCGTGACGTGTCGGAGGTTCGTGGCCGGGGACCGGTGGACGGGGCCGTCGCCGTAACGGCCCTCGATATGCTCGGCCTTGACTCGAACGGCCTGGACGAAGGCGACAGAAGAATCCTGAGGATCATCGTCGACCTGTTCGACGGCGGGCCGGTAGGCCTGTCGACCCTCGGTGCGGCCCTGAACGAGGAAGTCCAGACGATCGAGGACATTTACGAACCCTACCTGATTCAGAAAGGATTTCTTGAAAGAACGCCCAGGGGAAGAAAAGCCACGAGAAACGCATGGCTCTATCTCGGGAAAACGCCGCCGGCTGAGAAACTGGAACAGTGGCAGCTTCAGTTTTCGGAGGAGGAGTGAGCCGTGACGGGAACGGGGAAACTGCTCATGGCCGCAGGTGCGGTTCTCCTGGCGGCGGGTGCCCTTCTGTATCTTCTGGGCACGTTTTTTCCCATGCTCGGGAAACTCCCCGGGGACATTGCAGTGACAAGGAAAAACGTCACCATCTTTTTCCCCTTGACCACCATGATCATTGTCAGCGTCGCCCTGACGCTGATCATAAACCTGATTACCAGGTGGATGAAATAACGGAAAAACGACTGGAGGTTGCCTCATGCTTCGAAGACTTCGAGTTCCATTCTCTGCCCTGATCTTTCTCTTCATACTTCTTCCGGCCCTCCGGGCGGAGGCAAGGATGGTGTCGGTGGGCCTTTCCATCGGCCAGTCCGCCCTCAAGATTTCCTCGGCGTCGGCGATGACCGCGACCGACGGTGCAGGGAAGCGCCACGCCATCGGCGGCACCGCCGAAATCAGGGCAGCGGGAGCAGGGACGGTAAAGGCCGGGAACCACTCATTCCGGCTTCCAGTCACCATTTCCGGGAAAGCGCCCCTTTCCTTCAACGGAAGGCGATACAGGGGAACCTTCAGGATCATTTCCTCCGGATCGGGGATTACCCTGGTCAACGTGGTCGATCTTGAGGAGTACTTGCGGGGAGTCCTGAAGATGGAAGTAAATCCCGCCTGGCCCCAGGAGGCCGTAAAGGCCCAGGCCATTGTGTCCAGAACCTATGCCCTGAGAAGCATCAGGCAGAACAACGGAAAGAACGGGTACGACCTGCGGGATTCAGTCCTCTCCCAGGTGTACCGGGGAATCAACGCCGAGGACAGGAGGACCGACCAGGCAATCTCCGCCACAAGGGGCGTCGTGGTGCTCCACGGAGGGGCCCTTGCCTTTACGCCTTTTCACTCTGACAGCGGGGGATCCACCGCCGACGTTGCCGCCGTATGGGGAGGCTCCATGCCCTATCTTCGGGGAGTGAACGAACCGTACCCCTCGTCCTCGCCGAATGCCCGGTGGGAGGTTCATCTTTCCGCCGACCAGGTGGAGGACGCTCTCCGGCAGGCCGGGGCCGATGTGGGACCCCTCCGGGATGTCCGCATAGGCCAGACCGACGCCTACGGCAGGGCGGATACCCTGGTAGCCGTGGGCACCAGGGGCACCAAGGCGGTAAAGAGTCATGCCTTCAGAATGGCTGCCGGCAGCAACCTGATCAAGAGCACCTCTTTCTCCATCGCGTCCAGGGGAGGTGCCCCCGCAAACCCCCTGCCCCTGCCCCTGCCTTCACGAACTTCTCCGTCTGCGGCGGGAGGAGGAAAGGAGGTCCCCACCTCGAACACTCCCATGTCCGCCGCAGAGGAACGGCAGCTCACAGCCCTGACGGAGCAGGGGGTTTTCAATGCGGAGGAGTTGATGGATATGCTTCTGAATCCCGATAAGCGGAAGGGATACCTTATCCGCGCTCTCAGGACCAGGAAGCCCGAGGCACCCTCCCGGCCTTCAATTCCAACTTCCTCTTCGGGTGGATTCGTCTTCACAGGGAAAGGCTGGGGCCATGGGGTCGGCCTTTCCCAGTGGGGAGCGAAAACTCTGGCCGAGAAGGGGTGGGATCATAAAAAAATCATCCAGTTTTACTTCCCCGGGGTCACTCTCGGAAAAATGTAGCGGGGCACTCCCTTTGGACCTTTTCGACCTCGCTTCATACGATTACCTTCTGCCGGAAGAACTTATCGCCCAGAACCCGGCCGAACCGAGAGACTCCTCCCGCCTCATGGTCCTCTCCAGGGAAAAGAAAGAGATCCTCCACGGCACCTTCGGCTCGCTGGGGGCTTTTCTTGACGAAGGGGACCTCCTTGTGCTGAATGACACCAGGGTGATTCCCGCCCGACTTTTCGGCTCGAAAACAACCGGTGGGGGAAGGGTGGAAATACTGCTTCTCAGGGCCCTTGACTCCGCTTTCCTGGAGTGGGAAGCCCTGGTGAAGCCCGGAAGGAAAAATCCTCCGGGGACGGGGATTTCCCTCGCCGACGGGACGGAGATCGTTGTCGGCGCCCGGTGTGAGGAAGGAGTCAGAAAAGTCGCCTTTCCGGCAGGCACGGCGGTGCTTCCCCTCCTGGAGCGAATCGGGGAAACACCGCTTCCTCCTTACATTACCTCCTCCTCGGCTCCCCGTTCGTCGTACCAGACGGTTTTCGCCCGAAAGGACGGTTCGGCGGCAGCTCCCACGGCGAGCCTTCATTTTACCCCCGGGCTGCTCGGGGAACTTCAGCGGGAAAGAGGCGTCCGCCTGGGCTGGCTCACTCTCCACGTGGGACTCGGAACCTTCCGCCCTGTGAAAAGCGGGGATATCAGGGAACATAAAATTCACGAGGAATATTGCTTCCTTCCCGCAGAGACCAGAGAACTCATCCTAGAGACGAAGGGGAGAGGACGAAAAGTGATCGCCGCGGGGACCACGGTGGCGAGGACCCTTGAATCCCTCGCCTTTGAGGACGGTTCCCTGGGGTCTGGCGAGCGGATGACCCGGCTGTTTATTTATCCTGGGTACAGGTTTAAAATTATCGATGGGCTGATAACGAACTTCCATCTTCCGAAAAGTTCACTCCTTATGCTGGTTGCCGCATTCGCAGGATATGAATTCACCATGAGGGCCTACGAAGAGGCGGTTTCCCGGAGGTACCGTTTTTTTTCCTTCGGCGACGCCATGTTCATTCGGTAGAAAGAGGTGAACCGTATGTGGTCATGGGAATGCTTCACTCCCCATCCCCCGGTGCTTGTACCCCAGGTGGGAAGGGGAAGGGAAGAGGAGGCCCGGCAATCGGCCGAGGCCATGACGAAACTCGGCCGGGTTCTGGGAGAGGAAATCCCTTCGCTGCTCCTGGTTCTCTCGCCCCACGCGCCTTTCGCAGGAGGGATCACTATTTCCGTGGCTGAAAGCTACGGAGGAGATTTCTCCATGTTCGGCGCTCCAACACCCCAGTTCTCCTTTCCCGGAGCCCCGGACAGAGGTCTTCGCCTTGCCGAAGACCTCTCCCCGAGATTTCCGGCGGTCGTGTCCAGAAAAAGGAAAGTGCTTCTGGACCATGGAGCCCTTGTTCCCCTGAGCTTTATCTCAGCCGGAGAGGGAAGAAAACAACCCGGGATCATTCTCGCGAATCCGATAGGGCTCTCTCCTTCAGCCGCCTTCGAACTCGGCAGTTATCTCGCTGCCCTCGCCGACGGCGAGCAATGGGGACTCGTGGCCAGCGGGGACCTTTCCCACAGGGTGACCAGAGAGGCCCCGGCAGGTTTTTCCCCCGGAGGAGCCCGCTTCGACAACCTAGTCGTGGAAGCGCTCCGGAAAAATGACCCTTCAGGCCTTCTCCGGCTGGATGCCGGCGAGATTGAAGAGGCAGGCGAATGCGGACTCAGGTCTGCCCTTGTTTTTTTAGGGCTTGCAAGAAAAAGGAACATCCGTTTTCTTTCCTATGAAGCCCCGTTTGGTGTGGGGTATGCCGTGGCCTACGCCACGCTCCACGCTGCACCGGACCTGGCGAGAAAGGTGCTCGAAACGTTCTTTACTGAAGGTGAGGGGAGGGCGAGAGAAGAAGCGGCGCGACTTTCCGACCTGCCCGAGATGGCCGAAAGGGCGGGCTGTTTCGTCACCCTGAAGAAAAAAGGCGATCTCAGGGGCTGCATCGGGACAATCCTTCCCAGGAAAGCCGGCCTTGCCGAAGAAATTGCGGAAAATTCCCTATCGGCCGCCTTCGAGGACCCAAGGTTCCCTCCCGTTGAACAACGGGAGCTCGAAGACATCTCCATATCTGTGGACATTCTCTCCGTTCCGGAGGCGGTGGCCGACACCACCCTCCTGGACCCGAAAAAGTTCGGCGTGATCGTGGAGAAGAGTGGGGCAAGGGGTGTGCTCCTTCCTGACCTGGAGGGCGTTGATACAGTTGAGGCCCAGCTTTCCATCGCCGCCCGGAAAGCGGGGATTTCCGACTGGCGTACCGCATCGGTTAGAAAATTTACCGTCCGGAGGATCAGGGAGATGGGGCGTCCATGACGGACGGTTTCCGTGCGGCGCTCTGGTGGAGACGGGAACAGGAGAAAATCCGCTGCCTTTTATGCCCTCACTGCTGCCTTCTCGAACCCGGCGAAACCGGAAAATGCAGTGCCAGAAGGCATGAACGGGAAAGAGGACTCGTCACCCTGAATTACGGGAGAGTTTCGTCCGCCGCAGTGGACCCGATCGAGAAGAAGCCCCTCTACCACTGGAATCCCGGAACATCCATCCTGTCCCTGGGAACAGTGGGGTGCTCCATGGACTGTCCGTTCTGCCAGAACTGGCGTATCGCAGGGTGGGATCCTGCTCTTTCTCTCGCCTCAATGGATCCGGAGGACGTGGTCCGCTCGGCGGCGAAAATGGAAAGCAGAGCCGTCGCCTTTACTTACAACGAGCCCTTTGTGTGGTTCGAATTCCTCCTCGATGCTTCCCGGGCTCTTCGGAAAGCGGGATTGTCCACGGTGCTCGTGAGCAACGGGATGGTCCTTCCGGAACCTCTCGGCGAACTGCTCCCCTTTGTCTCCGCGGCCAACATCGACCTGAAGGCCTTCACTCCTGAGGCGTACCGTTTCCTGGGAGGAAACCTGGAGGCAGTAAAAAACACGATCCGTACCCTCATCACCGGTGGTGTTCACGTGGAGGTAACCTTCCTCCTGGTGCCGGGCATAAACGATGACAGAGAGGCCTTCGGCCGCATGGTCCAATGGCTCGCTTCCCTCGATCCCCGGCCGGTTCTTCATATCTCCCGGTACTTTCCCGCCAGGAAATGGACCGTGCCGCCCACACCAAAGGAAATGGTGGATGAGTACTGTGCCCTGGCCCGGAAGGGCCTTCCCTGGGTCTATCCCGGCAATACGGGGGAGCGGAGCGAAACGAGGTGCCTTTCCTGCGGAGCTCTTCTTGTTGCCAGAAGAGAGTATTCCATAATCGAGAACAACCTCGATTCCCATGGAAGATGTGCGGCGTGCGGCACGCAGTCGCAGATCTTCATAACCGAACTACCTGGAGCTGATTGAATGAGAAAACGGCTTTTCCTTGTATTCTTCGCTCTCGCAGCCGCAGCGGCCCTTGGTTTTACCTACCGGACGATCTACTATCCGGCGGAATGGTGGCACGAATACCTGCCCGCAGGTGCGGGTGAACCGGTCCCCGTCCTCGTGCGGCAGGGCATGAACGCCAGGAAGGCGGCAGATGAATTCGAATCCGCCGGGGTCCTGGAGGGAGGAAAAGCTTCCGACCTGGCCCGGTGGATGACCAGGTTTTCCATCGACCGGCGGCTGAAGCCCGGAATGTACCATATACGAAGGGGATCTCCCTGGGAAGTGGCCAGGCAGCTTGAAAAGGCTGAACCTGCCGTGTCGTCCGCCACCATAGTGCCGGGCACGGATATTTATTCCTTCCCGGGTATTTTTACACCTCCTCTCGCAGGGGAGACTATGGAAAAGATCCTCACCCGGAACGATCTGTTCCCGAAAGAGATCGCCGCACTGCTGCCCGCTGAGCAGGAAGGACGGATTGCCTTCCTGCTGCCGGAGACGGTCCAGACTGCGGAAAACAGCGGTGAGGAAGTTGTGTCGTCGGCTGCGCGTCTGTGGTGGGACAGGATAGGATCGCAGATCCCCGAGGAAAAGAGAACGGCGGAATACTTCCTGGAAATGGCTATTATCTCTTCCCTCATAGAACGGGAGGCCCTCTGGGATGAAGAACGGGCGCTCATCGCCGGAGTCATAGAAAACAGGATGGAAAAGAAAATGCCTCTCCAGATCGATGCCACGGTGGTGTATGCATGGAAAAAAGAGGGAAGAACCCTGACTCGCGTACTCTACAAGGATCTGGAAATCGATTCTCCGTACAACACCTATAAAATACCGGGACTTCCTCCCGCCCCCATCTGCATTCCGTCGGAGAAATCGTGGCTCGCCGCCCTCAGCCCCGAAGATACAAAGTATCTGTATTACGTGGCCGGCCAGGACGGAAGGCATCTTTTCTCCGAGAGCCTCAGCGGCCACCAGCGGAATATACGGAAGGTGCGGGGGAAATGACCTCCGCCGGAAGAAAGGACATTGCTCCCGACATGGGAAGGCTGCTTTTCGCCCTTCCCAGAGATTCCATCGTTCTTTTCAGCTGGACCGTTTCAGAATACGACGGGCTCGGATTCGTAACGACGGAAAACGGGAACGAGAAAGACGGGGAAAGAGGATCCCGCCTGGAAAATGGCTGTCT
>JAPXRK010000002.1:0-26172 GCA_033813575.1 Synergistales bacterium | reverse complement strand
GATGTCGTAGGCGGTCCGCCGGGTGCCGTCGGGGGCGTCATAGCCGCAGCCGTGGTCGGGGTTGTTGCAGGGCATCGGCCACTCAGGCCCATCGAGGTACCAGCCGTCGTGGCCGACCTCGTCGAGCGGGAGGTCGAGACGGCCCTGGATGCGCCCCTCGGCGTTGGCGGCGGTTCGGCCGTGTCGCACGAGGATCAGCACGGCCTGATTCGACCACATCGCCTCGGGGTGCGCACGGCCGGGGCGCCACCCGTGGGTACATCCGGCCCGACGATGTCGGGCCAGACCTACCCACGGACACCGGAAACCGGCGCAGTCGACCACGGCCAGATCAAGCCACGGCCAACGCCGATCAGAACTCGACCAAGAGTCAGCCGACCAGCTCACGTGACGTGTCCACGGCCTCGATACTGCCCCTGGCCCACCGTGGGCCATGGCTTGTCCGCGAAAGGAGGCTCGATCCAGAGTTCCGCGGACATGGCATCGGATGAGATCTTCACTTCGAGGGCGGCGTCCTTCTCCTGTTCCGGGTCTCTCTCCGCCACTTTGACGGGAGAGCCGTCCTTCCGGGACAGGAAGGTCATTACCACATCACCGTTGTAGTTCTCCACACCTTTCAATTTCATGAAGTTAACCACCGACGGCATGGAGTAGTCCGCCCCTTCGGAAGCCGAAAGGTAGACGCCGTCCTCCCTGAAATCAAGATGGAACCTGTCGTCTGCCACTATTTTTCCCCCCTGGCGCGGGGCATGCCCGCAGCCCGTCGTGCGGCTGCGCCGCCCCTCCGCGGCTGTTTCTTCTCCCGGAAACTCCCCCACACCTCCGGGATCGTGCCGGTGAGGCTCCCGTCACTCCTTCGCGGCGAGTATCCCCCGAAGGGCCGCGAGAGCCTTGCCGTGAATCTGGGAGATCCTGGATTCCGTGACTCCCAGGACTTTCCCTATTTCCTTGAGCGTCAGTCCTTCATAATAATACAGCGAAATGACCTGCATTTCCCGTTCCGGCAGCCTTTTCAGGGCCCCTGCCACACGGACCGTTTCGTCCTCGTCCTCGAGCAGGTCGGCAGCGCTATCCCCCTCGTCGGGTATGATTCCGTCCCTGCTGACATCGCCGTCCTCCAGGGAGAGCACTTCATCGAGGGAGACGATATAGCTCCTGCTCGACAGTTCCAGGGTCTCCCTGTATTCTTTTTCGTCCATTCCCAGCACATCCATGAGGGCCTGGTCCGATAGGCTTCCCCTGTCCTGCAGGACCGTTTCCATGGCCTTTCCGAGCCTCTGGAGCTTCTCCCTGCCCGTCCTCGAAATCCAGTCGTACTTCCTGAGCTCGTCAAGAACCGCTCCCCGTATCCTGGGAACAGCGAAGGTCTGGAAGGAAAAGCCCTTGGACACGTCGAAACGGTCGATGGCGTCAAGAAGGCCGAAAACGCCGAAACTGAGCAGATCGTCGTAGTCCAGCCCCGGCGGCGGAGAGACAGCCATCCTGGCAGTGACGTACTTGACGAGGGGAAGATACCTTTTGACGATTTTTTCCCGGGCGCGGGAGCTTCCCGTTTGGAGGTACTCTTCCCAAAGTTCGGCATCCAGGGCTTTCAGGACCACAAAGGCACCCCCTACCGTCCGAAGAGGAAATAGAAGATAAGGGCGAGCAGCAGGAAGAGCGCCATTGCGGCAAACACTTTCCCCACCGAAAAGGGAGCGTCCTTTTCTCGGATCTTCGCCGCCGCCCTGTCGCCCGTTCTGAGCTTCAGGTCCGTTCCCGCTCTCAGCACCCCTTCGATGCCCGTGCTGATGTGGAGCTTCACGAGAAGCTGGCCACTCGGCAGCCTTTCCACAGAGAGGACGGGAAAGGCGGGCTGTTCTCCGGAACGCTCGAATACCTTGGAGATGATTGCGGACACTCCTCCCGTCTTTTCGAGCTCCACCGTGACGACGTCGCCTCTTCTGAGGTCGGAGACCGCCTTGCCGTGAACAGGGTCAAGGACAGGCCTGCAGGGGATCTGGACCGTACCGAGAGATCCCAGGACGGAAGGATCGCTCTCGTCGTCCCTGGCCGGGGCCTCCTTCGGCTTTTCGTCCACGGTGATCCCGCCGGCTTCGAGCCGTGCCTTGTTGAAGATTTCAGTCTTGAGGTCATAGACGAGATCATAATGGACGATTTCAGAGAAGGCTTCGCCGAGAGCGGAGAGTATTTCTTCCTTTGCGCTCCTGGACTGAAAGAGCTTGTTGATCGCGGTGGGGGTAAAGATTGCCTTCGCGGCCTTGAGCATGCGGGTGTAGAGGGTCCGTTCCGGAGTGCCGCCGACGGTGGCTATGGCCGTCCGGACGGACTCCCAGCCGGCATCGATGTCGAAAGTTTCCGGAAGGCTTTTTGCGCTGACCCAGAAACTTTCGTCCAGGATCTCGCCGGTGTTGCCCCGGCCCACAAAGCACAGGGCGCCGCCCAGTTCCCCTCTCTTCCGGGCATCGAACCGAGCCTTGACGGCGATATACTCCGGTGTCAGTGTCCTGACCAGGGCCAGGATCTTCGACGGATCCCCCGAGGTGCTCCGGAGGATGACTTCAAGGGCCTCCGGAGAGCAGGAGAAAAGGGCGCACAGTTCGTCCGCCGTCTCCTTCGGAAGGGTATCAAGAAACGGGGGAGGGGGAATTTCTCCCTGAGTCTCCGGTCCAACGGCGCCCTGTCCTCCGCCGTCCGGCGCGGGGGCGGAAGAGAGATCGGTTTCCTTGTGCAGGTCTTCCCGAACTTCATTCCGTTCCTGTTCCATGGCTCCTCCTGTCAGGACATTATGTCAGATTTCCGCCGTTCCTTTCCCCAGCACCTTTACGGTGAGCATCCATGTTTTCGTGGAGAATTCCACGGTTCTTCCCTTGTTTCCCCCCGTGTCGGCGGCGGAAAGGGGAATTCCGTGCTTTTTGAGCATCTCCTCTGTTTCCTTGGCATTTCTGCTGCCCACCGCAAGAAAATCGGTCTGCGCCCCGGGAAGGGCAAACATCTGGGATCCGCCCGCTATCTTGGCCTTGAGTCTTGACCTGACGGCTCCCTTGCGGCAGACCTCCGCGATCAGGGCAGGCACAGCGGTGTCGGCGAATTTCCCCGGCTTTTCCAGGGCCTTCCCCCCGGCTCCACGGCTGTCGGGAAGCATAATGTGGACCATGCCCGCCACCTTTGCGGCCTGGTCATAGAGCACGAGCCCTATGCACGAACCCAGCCCGAGCGTCACGAGGGACTCGGGAGCTGAGACGACCACCATTTCGGCCATCCCTACGTGATGCGCCTTGTCCATTCTCTAGAGCACCTGCAGCTTTCCGAGAAGAATCTCGAGAGAGCCGGGGTCGGGAAGCATGACCACTTTTCCCGAAACTCTTCCCTCTACGTTCTCCACCTTCAGAGAGGTATCCACGATGAGGGCGTGCTCACCGGACTGCCCGAAGATGGAAGCCACTACGTCGAGGATGGAACCGAGCATGTCATGGGCGACTCCGGGGACCGAGATGCTGTGGGTTCCCCCTATGAGGACGTTGATGGCGTTCAGGAAGGAGCTGAGGATGATGTTGCCCACTTCCGTCAGCGCACTGTCCCGCATCTCCTCGGGAACCGAGGCGGGGTCCATTCCGCCCATCTGCTGGCCGATGAGCAGGTCGACGAGTTTTCTGCTCTCGTCTTCTTCCTGGATGAAGATGAGGCTGCAGGTGAACTCCCCTTCGGACCGGACAAACACCGCCGACACCATGGTCAGGGGATCGCCGTAATATTCCGCCAGTTCATAGATGGACACCAGTTCCGCCTTCGGGACATCCATGTCCACCGGGCGGGCGAGCATGATGGAAAGCGCCGTGGCGGCGTTCCCCGCGCCTATGTTGCCCACTTCCCGCATGGCATCGAGCTGCAGATTGCTGAAGTTTGCGAGATCCATGAAGGGGCGGCTCCTTCCCTACCTGCCGTAGAGGCCAGCCACGTCGAGGATGAGCGCCACGTTTCCGTCCCCAAGAATGGTGGCGCCTGCTATTCCCCGGATTTTCGAGAGGAAGCGGCCGAGAGACTTGATGACGATATCCTGCTGACCGATGAGTTCGTCCACGATGAAGCCTATCCGGGTCTTTCCCGTCTTGACCACCACCACGGGGTATTCGTCGCTAGTCTCCTCTCCGTTCCTGGATGTGCCCAGCATTTCCGCTAGGTTGCACAGGGTGAGCACGTCTCCCCGAAGAAGGGTGGCAGGAGTTCCGTGGACCGTCTTCACGTTCTCTTTCTTGACGAGGATCGTCTCTTCCACGTTCTCCAGGGGCAGGGCGTAGGTTTCGTCCCCGACCTTGATGAGCAGGGCGAGAACGATGGCGAGGGTGAGGGGCAGGCGGACGAAGACCCTGGTACCGACTCCCACTTCGGTTGAGACATCGAACTGGCCGCCGAGGGACTCCACCTTCGTCTTCACGGCGTCCATGCCGACACCCCGTCCCGACACGTCAGTGATCTTTTCCGCCATGCTGAAGCCGGGGAGGAAAATGAGGTTCACCACTTCTTCGTCGGACATGGCCGCCGACTCCTCCTCGGTGATGGTGCCGTTGGCCAGGGCCTTCGCCCTGACCTTGGAGGCATCGATGCCTTTTCCGTCATCGGTGACCTCGATGATGACGCCGCTTCCTTCCTGGTAGGCGGCAATTTTGATGAGGCCCTTCTCCGGCTTGCCGGCTTTTTTCCGTTCAGCAGGAATCTCGACGCCGTGGTCGATGGAGTTCCGTATGATGTGCACCATAGGGTCGCCGATTTCGTCGATGACGGTGCGGTCGAGTTCGGTTTCCTGTCCCTCCATGACCAGTTCGATTTCCTTGCCGAGGGTCTTGGAGAGGTCCCGCACGAGGCGGGGGAACCGTTCGAAGATAAAGGACACGGGCACCATGCGGAGCTTGGTCACAAGCTCCTGGATGTCCCCGGAAATTCTGCCGAGCTGGGAAAGGGGCTCGTCAAACTCCCTGAGGTGCGCCTCCTGGACCAGGCGCTCGATCCGTGCCCGCCCGATCACGAGTTCTCCGACAAGGTTCATGAGCTTGTCCAGCCGTCCGATGTCGACCCTGACGGTCTGGCTGGCTTTTTTTGCAGCCTCGGATTTTTTCTGGGGCTGGCCGGGCGCGGGAGAAGTGCTCCCGCCGGAGGGATGAGGTTTCTCTTCCCTGCCGGCCCCCGCGGGGGGAGCTTTCTCTTCCGGGGCTTCGACGGCTTCAGGGGCCGCCTGAGGGACGCCGCTTTCGCGGCTGACCTCGCGGACGTCTGCGCCGACAACTTCGCTCACCCTGGCTACAGCCTCCCGGACCTGTTCAAGGGAACGGGACGTGGCGGTATACACAATAAATTCGTGGTCGAATTCCTCGTTTTCAAGGGCTTCCACCGGAGGCACAGTCTTGATGATGTCTCCCATTTCATCGAGCCGGCTCACCACCATGTAGGCCCGGGCGGCTTTCAGCAGGCAGTCCGGGGAAAGGGAGACGCGGACTTCGTACACGTTCAGCCCCAGGCCCGTGGCCTCCGAGATCCACTGCAGCTCCTGAGCGGAAAACTCTTTTTTCTCTCCCGGAGAGGGGGCTTCCTCAGCCTTTTTTTCGGCCGCCTGCTTTTCTTTCGGTGCATTTCTCATGGCGGACACGAGGTCTTCGGTTTCGACCGATCCGTCGCCGTTTCCGTTCCGGATGGAATCCACCATGGACTGGAGGGTGTCCAGGGACCGGAAGAGGAGGTCGATATCCTTCGCCTTGAGGCTGTATGTTCCCCTGCGGACCGAGTCCAGCATGTCCTCCATGGCGTGGGTGAGAGAAGCCATCCTGTCGAATCCCATGGTGGACGACATGCCTTTGAGGGTGTGGGCGGACCGGAAGATCTCCGCTATGTTGTCCATGTCCGCCTGGTCCTTTTCAACGGCGAGGATGAGATCGTCAAGATGTTTCAGATTGTCTCCCGCCTCGTCGAGAAACGCCCCCAGGTACTGGCTCATATCCATATTCGTCATGGCTGATCATCTCCAGCTTCGTAAGGTCTGTTCATTCTCTCACGCTTCGGATCATGGCTTCAGGTATGGAATACAGGGGAAGGAGTTCGTCCACCACCCCGAGCTCCACCGCCGACTTCGGCATGCCGTACACGATGCATGTCTCCTGGGACTCGGCGATGATCCTGGCCCCTTTCGACCTCAGGGCGGCCGCCCCGTCAGCGCCGTCCCGTCCCATGCCCGTGAGGATCACGCCGACGGCCCTGCCTCCCAGTTCATCGGCCACGCTCAGGAACATGATGTTCGCCGACGGCTTCACCGAGAGCAGCGGGGGGGCGTCCGACAGGCCGCAGCTCAGCCGGCCCGCCTGGCTCCGCTTTACTATCATATGATACCCTCCGGGAGCGACTACGGCTAGCCCCGGCCGTAAATCCATCCCTTCCGTCCCTTCGGCCACATCAAGTTCGGACATGGTGTCGAGCCGTTTTGCGAAGGACAGGGTAAAGTCTTTCGGCATGTGCTGCACGATGACAATGGGCACCGGGAAATCACCCGGAAGCTGTGAAATCACCTGCTGCAAGGCTCTCGGTCCCCCCGTGGACGCGGCGATGGCAAGAATCTCCGGACGGCCCGCCCGGGGCGGGAACGATGGCTGAAGCCGGGGCCTCGCCGGCTGGAGCAGGGGCGGGGGTGTCATGGGGCGGATGCCCTTTCTTTCCCTGCCCCCCACCCGTGCGGTGCTGGCGGCGATGACCTTGGCGACAAGGTCGGCGGAAACGTCCCGCATGTTGAGGGAGATGTGTCCCGACGGCTTGGCGACAAAATCCACGGCGCCCGCCGAAAGGGCGCGCAGGGTAATCTGGGCTCCCTCCTGGGTCAGGCTGCTCACCATGATCACGGGGAGAGGATTCTGCTTCATGATCTCCTCGAGGGTGGAGAGCCCGTCTCTCCGAGGCATCTCCACGTCGAGGGTCACCACGTCGGGGGAGAGTTCGGCGATCTTCTTCAGGGCGTCATCTCCGTCCCTCGCCGTCCCGGCCACCTCGATGCGGGGATCGGTTCCCAGGATATCGCTCAGGATCTTTCTCATAAAGGACGAATCGTCCACTACCAGCACACGTATTCTCGACTCTGTCATGGCAATCCCTTCAGTAATTTATTGGCGTCCTGCCAGCTCCTGCTGCCGGATGAAGGCGCCGAGTGTTTTTTCCACGGACCCGGGCATGGCTTCAAAGGCGAAGCCCATCTCCCAGGCATCTTCTTTTCTGAGCTTCCTCACGACTTTCCCCGCGAGGAAATAGGTGGTTTCCTGCAGGGGAAGCCGTACCAGGACCCTGTCCTGTTCCGAGAAACGCCCAGAAAGGGAGAGGGGCATCATAACGCCGAGGCCGCCGAGGCTGATGTCCCTTGAAACGGCGTGGGTCCATTCTTCTGTTTCGGCCTTCATTCCCTCGCCCTCGAGGAGGAAAAAGGAGGTTTTCAGAAGGCAGGGGACCCGGACGAAATAACGCCTCTGGACTCTTTCCGCATTCGAAACCGGGGATACCCACAGTATGGGAACACCGTCATGGGGGCCACCCCTGGCAACCGAAACAACTGCCTGGTACAGGGCTCCCTCCGTCTCCACTTTTAATTTCAGCTCCACGTTCCTGAGGACCGGAAGAAGGGCTCCCCGGAGAAGGGGATGGGAAAGGCCGATCAGGTCTCCCTTCACATCTTCCACCCGGGAGGGGTAGGTTCCCTTGTACAGCCCCGCCTCGTTGAAGAGGAAAACCTTCGCCCCGACCCTTCCGTTCATAAAGTTCAGGAACGTCCCGGGAGTCATGTTCTCCATGGCTTATCTCCTCAGGCCGAGGCCCCGGGCGAGCCGGAAAAAGAAGGACTTGACGCCCCTGCCAGAAGGAAGCGACTCCTGGGCCTCTTCAATGCCGAGAATCCTGTCGGCCACCGACCGGAGCCGGCGGGCGGCATCACTGTCCGGAAAAGCGGTGAGCAGTGGCGTCCGCTTCCTCACCGCCAGGGAGACGGCATCGTCCCGAAGCACCGTTCCCCCGAAGGCGGGCGAAATTCCGAGGAACCGGGACGCCGCGCTCCGTATGCGGTCGGCCACATCCTCCCCTTCTTCCGGAGAGGATGCCATGTTCACCACCACGGTCACGTCCGCCTTGCCCCCCCCTGCGAAGGCGAGGGCTTTCAGCACGCCGTAGGCGTCCCGGATGGACGTGGGTTCGGGCGTTGTCACGAGCAGCACGGTATCCGAGGCGGCGCCGAAGGAGATGACGTTCCTGTGGATACCGGCCCCGGTATCGATCACGAGCACATCCGCCAGGCTCTCGAGAACGGACAAGCTGTCGATGAGGTTCAAAAGGGCCTCTTCGCCGAGGTCGGCCAGTTCCCTGACCCCAGGGCCTCCGGGAAGGACGGAAAGGTTTTCTCCCAGGGGAAGAAGGATATCCTGGATCTGTTTTTCTCCCCGGATGACATGGGCAAGGTTGAATTTCGGCGAAAGGCCGCAGAGCAGGTCCACGTTGGCCATGCCTAGGTCGGCGTCGAGAAGGACGATCCGTTTGCCTCTCCCGGCCATGGCCAGGGAAAGGTTCACCGAGATGTTGCTTTTGCCCACCCCCCCCTTGCCACTCAGGACGGCGAGGGAGCGAAGCCCGTACCCTGCCCTGACGGGTCTGCGCTGCATGTCGACTATGCGCCGCAGGTTTTTCGCCTGGTCCCCGTTCCTGGATTCAACTTCAGACACCGCCTGTTTCCCTCTCTTCCCCAAGGAGCATTTCGGCCAGCCGCATTCCCGATGCGACCTCGATATCGTTGGGAACATTCTGCCCCGTGGTGATGAAGGAGACGGGGCGGTCAAAATCCAGGAGGATATTGAGAAGTGCGCCGTAGGTGGTGGTTTCGTCGGTCTTGGTGAAGATGACCCGTGATATGGGGACCACCCCCATGCGTTTCACCACATCGAGCATGTCCCGGTATTTCATGTTCGCCGCGAGGACAAGGTGCACCGCGTCGGGCTGGAAGGCGAGATAGAGCGCCCGCATTTCCTCGATGCGGGCGCCGTCCCTCTGGGAACGGCCCGCGGTGTCGAGAAGAACGAGGTCAGCCTCGGCAGTCTTCTCCAGGACGGGACCGATGTGCCTGGGGTCGTCCACCACGTCCATGGGGATTCCCAGGATCTTTGAATAGGTTTCAACCTGCTTCACCGCCGCGATCCTGTAGGTGTCGGCGGTGAGCAGAAAGACTTTTTTCTTTTTCCACAGGGAATGAATGGCCGCCAGCTTGGCGATGGTGGTGGTTTTTCCCACGCCGGTGGGACCGATGAGCATGACTTTCCGGCCTCCGAGGGCTTCCCAGGACTCCTGGGCCGCCACGGAGATTTTTTTGCCCAGCCACTGGATGAAATTCCTTCCCTGGGGGTCGTTCCTGAACCGTTCCACCAGGGAACGGGCATGGGTTTCGCTCACGTCCGCAGCAAGGAGTTTTGCCAGGATGTCCTTCCCCTCGTCGGAAGGAGGCGGAGGCGGAGCCGGTTCGGACCGCTCGGTCTCCAGGCGCTTCAGGACGAGGTCCAGCCTTCTGGCTATTTCGTTGACTTCGTTCTGGAGCTTCTCAGGGGAGACCTTTTCGGGAGGCTCCGCCAGGGGAGCAGATTTTTCCGATGCCAGGGCAAGCCCTTTCGGTGAAAACTCCACGCCGTCAGGGGTGACCTCCGGGGTCGGAACTTCTTTCTTCACTTTCAGTGGGCGGAGTGAATACACACCCGCAGCGGAAAGAGCCTGGTCTCCCCGAAAAGGCGCTCCGGCGAGAACGGAAGATTCGCTGTTGGAGACGCCCTCTCCCGGCGAAGCCATGGCCTGCTTGATCTCGAGAAGTTTCTGGAAGGCCGCGAGCCGTTCCTTCTTTTCGGCATCGCTCTCGGAACGGCGGTCCTCCTCGAGGACCGCGGCGCTCACCTGGAGGACGGTGCGGCGGAAGAGGCCGAGAAAGCCACCTGTTTTCACCTGCCGGGAGGAGAGAATGACGGCATCCGGACCGAGACGGTCCCTGGCGGTCCGGAGCGCTTCGGCGTCATCTTTCGCTTCGAAGGTGATCTGCGTCCCCCTCTTGATTTTTATAGCCAATTATTCCACCATCCCGACCGACTTAAGCTGTGCTCCCTGGGATATTTCATTATAGGATATCACAAAAAGGCCAGGCAGCGATCCTTCAAGAATCCGCCGCATGACCAGGCGCACGTCGGGGTGGACGAGCAGCACGGGAACCAGCCCCTTCACGGACATATCCTCCGCGGCTCTCGAAACGGCCCCCAACATCTTCTGCACTTCCCTGGGGTCCATGGTGAACTGCCATCCCCGGAGAAGGTCGCCCTCCATGGAGGACTTGACCTTCTCCTCCCAGTTCGGGGAAAGGGTGGCAACGGTGACCGTGCCGTTCTCATCCTGGATGCGGAGAGTGATTATCCGGGCCAGGGACTCCCTCACCCGCTCGGTGAGGAAATCCACGCTCCGGGAGGTTTTTCCGTAGTCCGCCAGCGCTTCGAAGATGCTCACCAGGTCGCGGATGGGGACCTGCTCCCTGACGAGGTTCTGGAGGACCTTCTGGATCTCCCCGAGGGACAGCGCGGCCATCATCTCCTCGACCACGGCGGGTGCGGCCTCCTTCACCATGTCGGTGAGCTTCTGGACCTCCTGCCGTGTGAGCAGATCCGCCCCGAACCTCTTGATGACCTCCGAAAGATGGGTCGCCAGGACGGAGGGGGCGTCCACAACGGTGTATCCCAGGGACTCGGCCTTGTCCCGCATCTCGGGCGAAATCCACACTGCCGGCAGGCCGAAGGCTGGTTCAACCGCAGGGACACCGACGATCTCCTCCTCGGCCGATCCCGTGTTCATTGCCAGGTAATGGTCGGGGAGAAGCTCTCCCCGACCGGTCTCCGCTCCCTTGACCCGCAGGATGTACTCCGTGGGCTTGATCTGGATGTTGTCCCGGATGCGGATGGGGGGAACGATGAGGCCGAATTCCATGGCCATCTGCTTTCTGATGGTGCCTATGCGGTCCAGCATGTCTCCTCCCTGCCCGGGATCCACGAGGGGGATGATGGCGTATCCGATTTCCGCCTCCATGGGGTCCACGGTGAGGAGTCGCATGACATCCTCCGGGGACGACGGCGCCGCCGCCGGTTTCGCCCCTTCTCCGGGAGCGCCGGGGGCCTGGGCTTTCCCGCCTTCCCGCCGCTTCTCCCCTCCCCCAGCTTCCTGGATTTTCCCCTCCCTGTAGACCCAGTAGCCCATGAGGGTCAGGAAACAGCCGAGAAGAAGGAAGGGGATGGTGGGCAGCCCCGGCACCAGGGCCAGGGCGAAGAGCAGCACTGCCCCGATGAAGAGGGGGCGGGGATAATTGGTCAGGGAGGAGAAAATATCCCGGCCCAGGTCCGTCTGACCCGCCGCCCTGGTGACGATGATGCCTGTGGCGGTGGAGAACAGCAGTGCGGGAACCTGGGAGACGAGACCGTCGCCCACCGTCAGGAGGCTGTACAGGCCCAGGGCCTTTTCCAGGGGGAGTCCCCGCTGGAGCACCCCGATGGCCAGTCCGCCGATGATGTTGATGACGGTGATGATAAGCCCGGCGATCGCGTCTCCCTTGACGAACTTGGACGCGCCGTCCATGGCTCCGTAGAAGTCGGCCTCCCGCTGGATGGTGAGCCGCCGTTCCCTGGCGCCCGCCTCGTCGATGAGCCCGGCGTTCAGATCGGCGTCGATGGCCATCTGTTTTCCCGGCATGGCGTCCAGGGTGAACCGCGCCGCCACTTCCGCCACCCGTTCCGAACCCTTGGTGATGACGACGAACTGGATGATCACGAGAATGAGGAAGACCACACCGCCCACGACGTAGTTTCCTCCCACCACGAAATTGCCGAAGGCGCTGATGACCTGCCCCGCATCGCCGTTCAGCAGGATGAGCCTCGTGGTGGAAACGTTGAGGGCGAGACGGAACAGGGTGACGATCAGGAGCATTGTGGGGAACGCGGCGAGATCGAGGGCCCTCTGGGCGTAGAAGGTTGAGAGCAGGACAACCACTCCGAGGGTGATGTTCACTGTCAGGAGCACGTCCAGGAACCACGTGGGCAGCGGGATGATCATCATCACCACGATGAGGATCACAAGCCCCGCCATGCCTATATCGGAATAATTGAGCATTTTTTTGAACACCGACATGTTCGTCGTTGATTCCGCCACCCGACCCATCCTTCCCTTGAGAAAGCAGTTTGTTTCGTTCTATTCTACATGAAAATCGCGGACTGGCCGTCCTTTCCTTCCGGCGTCCCCATCTTCGGCCCGGGGGGAGCTGAAGTCTTTCCTTTCCCGATCCTGTAGACGAAGGCGAGCACTTCGGCCACGGCCCTGTAAAACTCCTCGGGGACCTCGTCGCCTACCTCGAGATTTTCAAAGAGGCTTCTCGCCAGGGGCTTGTTCTCCACGACCGGAACGCCGTTTTCCCCGGCGATTTCCCGTATTCTCCGGGCCAGGAAACCGCTGCCCTTTGCGCTGACCACAGGGGCATCCATGGCCTTCCGGTCGTATTCGAGGGCCACTGCCAGCCGTGTGGGATTGGTGATGACCACGTCAGCCTTGGGAACGGAGGACATCATCCGGCCCCTGGCCAGTTCCCTCTGTTTTTGCCGCATCTTGCTCTTGATCTGGGGGTCTCCCTCCATCTGCTTGAACTCTTCCTTGAGTTCCTGCTTGCTCATCTTTATGGACCGTTCGAATTCCCATTTCTGGTAGACATAATCGAAGAGGGCGATGACGAGGAGCAGGAAGGCAAGCCGGAAGCTCAGGCCCAGCAGTTTATCAAGGAGCCTGGAGACTCCCGTCTCGAGAGGGAACCGTATTGCCCGGACCAGCTCCGGGGTATCCTTCCGGAGGGAAAAATAAATCACGAGGGCAAACAGGGCCGCCTTGAGCAGGCCCTTCACCATCTCCACCAGGGATCGTAGGGAAAGCACTTTTTTCAGTCCCGAGACGGGATTCATCCTGTCCATTTTGGGAACCAGGGGTTTCGTGGTCAGGAAAAACCCCACCTGGGACACCGTGACGATGAGGGCTCCCACTGCCGCGGCCAGCCCGATGGGAAGCCAGGGAACCACCATGGCGACCACCGTCTCGTTCCGGATTGCGGAAAACCAGCCGTCTTCCCTGATGGTGTTCCCCCCCATGAAGGCGATGGCGTCCGTGGTGAACGCGAGTATCCAGGAAAAAAGGAACCTCCCGAAGACCATGAGGGCAAAGAGTCCCACGAGGATCACGGCGGCGGCGCCGAGATCCTGGCTTTTCGCCACCCTCCCCTCCTCCCGCTCCTTCCGCCTCTTTCTCGGGGTGGCGGGTTCGGTCCGTTCCTGGGAGAAGAACTGGAGGTCGAAGGTCATCGCCAGGCAGTCGCTCCCCTGAGGGCAAATTCCACGTACGTCTCCATCTGTTCCGCCATGATCTCCACTGTGACGGGAAGCACCACCATGAGGACAAAAAAACCGAGGGCGATCTTCAGGGGAAGGCCCAGGACGAAAATGTTCATCTGGGGAACGGTCCGGGCGAGAAAGCCGAGCCCCACGTCGGCCAGGAGGATCGCCCCGTAAAAGGGCAGGACGAACCGGAGGCTCAGGACAAAAGCCTGCTGCAGCCACTCGCCGGCTCCAATATCCCATGATATTGCCAGGGCGAGCTTTCCGGGGGGGACCAGCCTGAGGCTTTCCACCACCGACTGGGTCATCAGGAGGTGACCGTTCCAGCGGAAATAGAACCACAGACCCACGAGAAACTGGAGCTGGCCTATGATGGAGGCCTGGGTCTCGCTCAGGGGGTCCAGGAGGCTCACCATGGAGAGCCCCATGGAAATGCCGATGAGTTCGCCGGAGATCTGCAGGACATAGAGCGGGAGGGCCGCGAGAAACCCGATGGCGATGCCGACGAGAAACTCTCTCGCCGCCGCGAGGAGGATGGAGGTCCAATGGTCGAAAACGGCAAGGGGTACCGCGGCGTCAGGGATGGTCCCCACCGCGGCGAGGGTGAGGAAAAAGGCGCACCAGAACCGCAGGGGAAGGGGCATGCTTGACGCCATGAAGGCGGGAGCCGAGAACATCATCCCCGTGAACCGGATCCCCACGAGGAGGTAGAAAAGGAGCAGTGTCACGAAGCGGGTCTGTTCCGCCGTCATTGGACGAACCGCTCAAGCTGGCCGAAGATGAGCCGCGCCATGTCGCCCACACGCCCGAACATCCAGGGGCCGAAGGCCACCAGCGCGAGGAGGACGGCCACGATTTTCGGTATGAAGATAAGGGTCTGCTCCTGGATGGAGGTGGCCGTCTGGAGAATGCCGATGACGAGCCCTACGAGCATGGCCACGAGGAGGATCGGGAGGGACGTGATGAGAGTGGTCCAGACTGCGTCGCCGAGCACGTCGTACATGTTCACGGGAAACACCGGTCATCGCCCCCTTACGTAAAGCTTTTCAGCAGGCTTGTCACCACGAGGTTCCACCCGTCGGCCATGACGAAGAGAAGCACCTTGAAGGGCAGGGAGATCATCATGGGCGGCAGCATGATCATGCCCATGGCCATGAGGACGCTGGCCACGATCATGTCCACCACGATGAAGGGGATGAAGATGACCACCCCCATCTGGAAGGCGGTCTTCAGTTCGCTGAGCATGAAGGCCGGCAGGAGGATCCTCGTGGGGATGTCGTCCTGGTTCCTCGGCTGCTCCATCCCGGCCATGGAGACCATGAGAGACAGCTCCTCCTGGCGGGTGAACTTGAAAAGGAACTCCCTGACGGGTTGTATGGTGCCTTCCCAGGCCTGGGCAGAACTGATGTTCCCCGCCAGGTAGGGAGAGAGGGCGCCGTCGTAAACCTTTCCCCACGTGGGCCCCATGACGAAAAGGGTAAGAAAGAGGGCCAGGCCGACGATCACCTGGTTCGGCGGCGTCTGCTGGAGTCCGATGGCCCGCTGGACGAACCCGAGGACCACAAGTATACGGGTGAAGCTGGTCACCATGAGGATAATGGCCGGGGCCAGGCTCAGAACTGTCAGGAGAGCGAGGATCTGGAGGGTCACCGCTACGTCGGAGGGGGATTCCGCCATGCGTACCCCGAACTGGAGCGCCGGCAGCGGAATAAAGGGAGCCCCGTCCTGGGCGAAGGCGGAGGTTGTCCACGCCGGGAAGAGGACCACGGGAAAAAGGAGTAACACCCTATTGAGAAAGAGCTTCGTCCTCGTATTGTTTCCAGTCTTCATATCTCCACCTGCCGATCACCCTCGTCCCGGCGCCTCCCGATGCCAGGGCGACCACGTCCGGCCCAAGCCGGACGATAAAAAGAACATCCTTGCCGAGGGGCAAGGATGCCATTATGTTTACGGCCCCCTTCGCCTTCAGGGGAGCGGTCCGCCGGGAATAGAGCACTGCACCGTATCCGGCGAGAGCAAGGATGGCCAAACTCAGCCCTATCCGGATCATGTACCCGGTCAGAGAGGGAGTTTCTGCCGGAGAAGCCTCCGCGGCGGCCGGGAGAAGGAACAGGAAGGCCACGGCGCAGAAAGCGGTCATGGTGAACCTTCTAGCCGAGAGCCTTGTTAAGCGCTTCCACCACCCTGTCAGGCTGAAAGGGTTTCACGATGAAATCCGTCGCTCCGGCCTGGATGGCCTCGATGACCATGGGCTGCTGCCCCATGGCGCTCACCATGACGATCCGGGCGCTCCCGTCGATAGACTTGATGGCCTTCACTGCGTCAATTCCGTTCATCTCCGGCATCGTGATGTCCATGGTGACGATGTCGGGCTTGAACTTCTGGTAGGAGACCACGGCGACCTTTCCGTTCTCCGCCTCGGCCACCACTTCAAAATCGTTCTTCGTCAGAATGTCCTTCAGCATCATTCTCATGAAGGCGGCATCGTCGACTATCAGAACTTTCCTGCCCATACTTCCACATCCCTCTCTCGGTAATGGCTAGAACGTCGGATTCCTTCCTAGAGCGAATGAACTCTTCCTGCAGACGACACGATTTCGGTAATGCGGACACCAAAATTTTCGTCGATGACAACGACCTCGCCCTTGGCGACAGCCTTGCCGTTGACCAGAATATCCACAGGCTCACCGGCCATTTTGTCTAATTCTATCACGGAACCCGGTGTCATGTTCAATATGTCGGAAATATTTTTTCTCGTCCGGCCCAATTCCACCGTAACCCGGACAGGAATATCCGCCACGAGGTCGATCCTGCTGTTTCCGTATCCCGTTCCGGCCTTCTGGACCAGCGGGACGAACTCGGCAGGACGGACGTCCACGGAGGACTGGTCGTACACGTTCCCGAAGGAGGGATGATCCGCATCCGGCGCCGGTGTTTCCGCCTGCATGCTTCCCTGGCTTGAGGGCTGTGACGGTTTCGGGGCCGCCGAAGGGGCCTTGGCGGCCGCCGGCGCTTCTTTTTTCCCTTTTCCGGAAACGAGCTCCCGGACCTCGTCGGCCAGAGCTTTGGCAACGTCGAGTGGAAGAAGCACCCAGAAGGGAAAGTCCCCCAGTCCTTCGATGGAAATCGCCGCCGAAATGGTCCATGCTTCATCTTCAGGGGATCTGGCGGGGAAAGGAAGCCAGTCCTGGGGCTCCAGGGCGGAGGAAATGCTTTCGGGTATGAGCCGTTTTCCCCCAAGCATGCCGCTCATGCCCGTGAAGGCCGCCCCCACCACCTGGCTCAGCCCTTCCTGGGCCGCGTTCAGGTAGAGTTCCCCCGCTTCCTCGGGAAGATCTTTCCCCTCTCCGCCCATCATGAGGTCGGCAAGGGTCAGGGCGCCCCGTTCAGTAATCACGAGAACCAGGGGGGCATCATTCAGTCCGCCGCAGGTCACCCGGAAAGAGAAGGGGGGCTCCTCCGGCCTGGATACAAAGTCCTTCTGGGGAAGCGCCGTCATTTCTCGGACGAGGGCGGTTACCTCCTTGCCGGCAAGCATGCCGTAGACGCTCGACGCCGACGTGGAAAAAATGCCCGCGAGGTCCTCGAGAATGCTCCGCTGTTCCGGGGAAATTCCCCCTTCGTTTTTTCCCGCTCCTCCGCCGCCGCCGAAATCGGCTCCTGACAAGAGAGCGTTAATTTCATCCTGGCTCAGAAGTTCGTCAATCATTGACCGCCCCTCCCTCTCTTTCGGGCAGATCATCCTCGCCCGGGATAATCTCCGATATTTCCGCGGCATACCTGCCGTTTACCGAGCCCGGCACGGCCCTGAACTTGACGAGGTTGCCGATGCGGACGCTCAGGGGATCTTTAAGAGTCTCGTCGAGCTTGATCACGTCGCCCGCCCTGAGCTGCATGACGTCCGCAACGTTGAGCACAGTGTGCCCCAGTTCCAGCGCAAGGGGGACCCGGACGTTCTGCATGTGCTTCAGGATAAAGTCCCGGGATCCTTCGTCACTCTTCCTGCCCGTGGAGGCGAACCACTGCTGGGAACTCAGCTTGTCCATTATGGGCTCCATGAGGAAGTAGGGGATGCAGATGCTCACCATTCCCTCAACGTCGCCCACCTTCAGCTTCAGTATGACCAGGAGCACCATATCGGTTCCCGGACAGATCTGGACGAAGAAGGGGTTGCTTTCGAGATTCTCGTAGCGGAACCGGACGTCCACCACCGTGCTCCAGCTTTCCTCGAGGAGCTCGAGCATCCTCATGATGACCCGTTCCACCACCGTCCGCTCGATGTCGGTCAGTTCCCTGACTTTTCCCGAAAATTCCCCCTTGCCGCCAAGCATCCTGTCGATGATGGCGAACACGAGGTTCGGGTTGATCTCGATGAGAGCGTTCCCGCTGAAAGGGTACATCTCGAGAATGCCGATCACCGTGGGCTGGACCAGGGAGCGGACGAACTCATCGTAGGCGAACTGGTCCACCGACGCGATCTCCGCCGAAACCATGGACCTGACCATGGTGGACATGGCCGTCGTCAGCTGCCGGGTGAAGGATTCATGGATCATCTGGATGGCCCGGAGCTGGTCCTTGCTGAACTTGTCGGGGCGGCGGAAGTCGTAGAGCTTGATTTTCTTCTCGTCTTCCTTCCGCATGGCGTCAACGTCGACGCTTCCGCTGGAAAGAGCTTCGAGAAGAGAGTCTATTTCACTTTGAGAGAGCACATCCGGTGTCACCACAATCCCCGCCTCCTTCCCGATCTACGGTTGCCCCGGTCCCGGTTACTGCAGAATGAATCCCTCAAAGAGGACCCTGACCACCGGAACCATGTCCCGGACAGGGGGCATAATGGCGTTTACCGTTCTCTTGATGTCCTCGGCGAGGGAGAGGATTCCCTCCGCATTGGTCAGGTCCTCGAACACCCTGTCCTTGGTGAGGAGAATCACCTCGTTCTTCACCCTGGCGAGCCAGTTCTGGGAAGAGATCATCTCCAGGGCCTTCGGGCCGCTCATCTCCATGGAGAGCTTGAAGTTGACCACGTGATTCCCTGCTCCGGCGAGATTGGAAATGAAGTCCCCAACGAAAAAGACCGGGCCGGGTTCTTCGATTTTCGTCCCCGAGGCCCCTCCTTCCGGAGTCATCCACAGTCTCCCGGCGAAAACGCCGCCGCCGAACCCGAGGGACAGCAGCAGAAGCGCCGTGAAAAGAAAAAGCAGTATCCGTTTCATCTGATTATCCCCCTTGTCGGCTGAAGGAACTTCAACGTCATTTATTCTTTCGGGTGCCGGGACAGGAACACCAGGTCCACCCGTCTGTTCAGCGCCATGTGCTCAGGCGTGTCGTTCGGTACGAGGGGCCGGTTGGGGCCGTATCCGACGGCCTGCAGCTTCAGCGGGTCGAAATTCCCCCTGAACTGGAGGTATGAAGCCACCGCAGCCGCCCGGGCCGACGACAGACCCCAGTTGTCCCTGTATATTCCCCCTTTGAGGGGAACGGAATCAGTATGTCCCTCCACGGCAACCGCAGGAACAGAATCCTTTATGAACTCCGCTATTTTGAAAAGAACTCTCATCCCCTCCGGCTTCAGTTCCGCCTTCCCGGAGTCGAAGAGGAACTGGTCGGAAAGGGAGACGGTTACCCCCCTCTGGTCGACCCGCACGATCACCTGCTTGTCCAGCCCCTCGCTCCGAAGGTAGTTCCGCAGGTTCTTGGCGATCTGCCGGATATCCGGCGTCACCCTCTGAGATTCTCCCGCCTGCGTCGCCGGCTGTCCGCCGAAGACGGCCGGATCCTGCTGTATCGACTTTCCTCCGGGCATGAATCCGAGGGCTCCCTGGAAGGACTGTATCATCATCTGGAACTTCTGCACGTCGATGGACGAAAATGAGAACAGCAGAACAAAAAAGGTGAGAACGAGGGTCACCATGTCGCCGTACGTAGCGAGCCACAGGGGCGCTCCGGGCGACGATTCTTCCTTCTTTTTCCGTGCCATCAGGCTTCTCCTTTCGCTTCCGCCGCCTTCTCCTCGAGGTCAAGGCGCTGCTTCGGCGGAAGGAAGACCTTCAGTTTCTCCTCGACGATCCGGGGGTTTTCCCCCGCCTGGATGGCGAGGACCCCTTCCACCATGAGTTCCATGGAGAGAACTTCCTGGGACGACCGAACCGCGAGCTTTTTGCCTATGGGGAGAGCGAAACCGTTGGCGATCATGGACCCATAAAAGGTCGTGACCAGGGCCACCGCCATTCCGGGCCCAAGGGCATCGGGATCCGCAAGGTTGCCCAGCATGGTGATGAGGCCGATGAGCGTGCCGAGCATCCCGTAAGCCGGCGCCAGCTCCGCCATGGAATCGAAGAGCGCCTTGTTGGATGAGTGGCGATTCTCCAGAATGCCTATTTCCGTGTCGAGGATCGCCTTGACGAGCTCCGGATCGGTACCGTCGACGACGAGCTGGATCGATTTTTTCAGGAAGTCGTTGTCCAGTTCGGAGGCATCAGCCTCGAGGGCGAGAAGCCCTTCCCTCCGCGCCTTCTCGGCAAAGCTTACAATGGTCTGCACCAGGGAGACCAGGTCGGGGGAGCCGCCCGTAAAGGCCATTCTGAGGATCTTGACGAAGCTTTTGAGTTTCTCCGGGGGGTTGGCCATGATGAGTGCCCCGGACGTCCCGCCGAAAACGATGAGCAGGGACGGGAAATCGATGAAGGCCAGACCCTCGCCGCCGGACATCACTGCGCCGAGGACGAGGATGAAACAAACGGCCATACCGATGACGGTTGTAAGATCCACGAAAACACAGCCTCCCTCAATTCAGTTTCAATGTACCGGAGAAAAAAAGCCTCAGTCCTGTTCTTCCTCTTCCGAAAAGGCCGTCTTCCCTCCGAGGAAGGAGAAAAGAACCTTCTGCCTGTACTTTACCACCAAATCCACGATTTCTTCCATCGGTTCGGCTACCACGTAGCGGTGACCGTTGACGAGCCGGATGACCGTATCGGGAGTTGATTCCACCGTTTCGATGAGGTCCGCGTTGATGGTGAATGCCTCCCCGTTGATCCTGTGCAGGGTGATCATTTACGATCTCCCCTACCGCTTGATGTTGATCACTTCTTCGAGCACCTGGTCGCTGGTGGTGACCACCCTGGCGTTGGCCTGGAAGCCGCGCTGGGCCACGATGAGGCGGACGAATTCTTCGGAAAGGTCAACGTTGGCCATCTCCAGGGTGCCTCCCGCGATCGTACCCGCTCCTCCCTCGCCGGCGGCGACGATCTGGGCGAGTCCCGAGTTGTTGCTGGCGGCGAAGGCGGTGCTGCCCACCTTCGTCAGTCCCGTCGGGTTGGAGAAGAGCGCCAGTGCCATTCTGTACAGGGGAAGGTTCACGCCGTTGCTGTAGACGCCCGTTATGGTACCGTCCTTGCCCGCCGCGAAGTCGTTCAGGACGCCCATTCCGTATCCGTCCTGGTAGTAGCCCTTGGTGGTAAAGGTGGAACCGTACTGGGTCACGCCTTCCATGACATCTTTCCCGAAGGACTCCCCGGTGAAGTCGAGGGTGATGGTGGCATCGTCGGCCCCGAGGGACGCGAAGTTCAGCCCGATGACACCCGAGGATCCCGTGGTGATCTTGCCGTCGGAATCAAATTCCATGATCCCCGTATTGTTCGAAATGGTCACCCCGGCTTCGGACGGCAGCCATGCCCGCCAGCGCCACTGGTTGTTGTCGATCTTCTCCCAGCTCACCTCGAGGGTGTGGGCGTTTCCCAGGCTGTCGTAGACATCGAGCTTCGTGTTGTGCACACTGGCGATCTTCTGGTTGATGGTCGCCAGGGATGTGCTTCCGTTGAGAAGGGTGATCCCGAGGCCGTTCTCGGTGGCCCGGGCGCTCAAAGGGCTTCCGCCGATGGGTGGGGTACCGGGAAGCTGGAATGTGCCGTCGCTGTTCATGGTGATCTCGAGGGTCTCGGGGTCGGCCGCCGTTTCGCTCCAGAGGTTGAGGATGCGGTTTCCCGTGGAGGCGTCGTCATCGTACTCCACGAGGTAGTTCACTGCCGTGCCCGAGGTGGAATCGGTCACCATCTGGAAGTTCATGAATCCGGAGAGCTCGATCTTCGACACGATCTGGTTTAAAGAATTGAGCAGGGTCAGGGTACCCGTGGCAGAGTCGTAGTCGGAGGTGAGAGGATCGAGGGGATCGATGAAGGCTCCGCTCAGGGTGACGTCAAGCAGGGGGTATCCCGATGTAGTGTCGATCCCGTTATAGGCGCACTCTATACCCGCAGGGGCTGTTGCCCCCGCTGCGGTGGACAGGGTGAGGAATCCGGCCTGGGTACTGTCTCCCGAGATATTGCTGAGCACATACCGGTCGGTCCCCAGGTTCACCGTGAGGGAGGAGTCGTTGGTCTCTATGCCCATGGGGAGGTAGGCCTCCACCCGGCTGTCGAGGTTGCACCTGTAGCCGGTGAGCTCCGTTGCCTTGGCGGGGATCTTCTGCCCCACGGGGATGTTGATATCCGTCAGATTGGATCCCATGGTGTAGGAAGAAGGGTCATTGGGGTCCACGGTCATACCGAAACCCTTCACCATGAATCCGGTGCCCGATTGCACCAGGTTCCCGTTCGCGTCGAGAATGAAGTTGCCCGCGCGGGTGTAGAGCTGTTCCGTCCCGTCGCTGACCACGTAGTAGCCGTCCCCTTCAACGGCCATGTCCGTCCTGTTGCCGGTGAACTGGAGCTGCCCCTGGGAATGGATGGTCTCGATGGCGGCCACGTTGACTCCAAGGCCGACCTGCATGGGGTTGATCCCGCCCCGCGCCTCGCCCGGGGCCGAAGCCCCCTTGCTGGTCTGATACATTAGATCCTGGAACGTCACGTTGGATTTCTTGAATCCCACGGTGTTCACGTTTGCGATGTTGTTCCCGACCACGTCGAGAAGGGTCTGGTGCCCCCGGACTCCCGATACGCCGGACATAAGGGATCGAAGCATGCTGTATTTCCTCCCTGTGAATTCTGAGATGCTGCAGTCCCTTGCAGTTTCAAGTTCGCCCGGCCTTCCGTGGGGGCTGTTGTGGGTTCTTGCGCCGAAAAGCTTTGTCCTATATTGAATCGGAGGTTTGCCTGTGTTTCTGAAGTCCTTTAGCCCACCGCCACGACCTTTTCGAGAGGAATATCGATATCTTCGGTGGTGGTGAGGATCACGCCCGACGTGTCGAACCGGACGTAGGCCACCGTTCCGTAGGTGCTCAGTCCGTCGTCATCGAGGTATTCCACGACCCTGCCGATGTAGTTCACCGCTGAGCCTTTGGTAATGGCGTTCATCTGTTCGATGCTCTTGTTCATGTTGGTCATCTGCTCCAGGGTGCTGAACTGGGCCATCTGGGCGATGAAATCCTTGTCCTTGAGCGGATCGAGGGGGTCCTGGTTGCTCAGCTGGGCGATGAGTATTTTCAGGAAGGCATCCTTTCCGAGTTCGCTGTTCGTTTCCCGGAGAGCCTCGCTCGCCGCCGCCGTATAGTTCGCTTCATTCGCGCTGTTTACTGCCGATACGGTCATTTCTCCACCTCCTAGGCCACCCAGTGAAGGAGCCCTTTTTCCAGATCCACAGTATAGGATGGGATGTCTTCTTCTGCCGCGCCGACCCTGCCGGACGCCCGGACATCCCTGTTTTTTGAACCGTCCCTGGCTTCTCCGTGCCCCTCTCCGCCGCTGTCCCTGATGTCAACCGTCAATTCGGCCACCTGGACCCCCTGCTGCTGAAGATGGGTCCTCAGAACCGTAATCTGGTCCTGGACAAGCTGCCGGAGCTGTTCGTTGCCGACCCTTATGGACGCTTCCACGCCTCCGTTTGTCGAGGCAAGTTCGATCTCCACCCGCCCGAGGGCCGGAGGGTCCACGATCATGGATGCCCTGTGGTGTCCTTCCGTCCTCATGAACCTGACCACGTTGTGCATCCCGTCCTCGAGGGCGTCACCGCCCCTTCCGGCCAGGGCCAGCTCCCGGGCGAAGCCGCCCGGAAGGAGGGACTTTTCCGTGCGGACACTCTCCATCCCCTGGGCCGGTCGATGGGAGAAAAGGGCTGCCCCGGTGCCGTCGTTCTTTCCGGACATGGACTGCCGCCCCTCTCCCTTCTCTCCGCCGCCGTTCCCTGAATGCCCGGCAGGAATGCCATCCTTTCGGGAAGCGGAGGAAAGAAGCCTGTTCTCCTGGCCTTCGGAACCGCCTGTCTTCTTCGATCCTTCCGGAACCGGATCCGCTTCCATTTCCGCAGCGGGAGCGGGAGAGAACGCATCCCTGTTCCCCTGGCCTTCGGAACCGCCTGTCTTCTTCGATCCTTCCGGAACCGGATCCGCTTCCATTGCTGCGGCGGGAGCGGGAGAGGACGCATCCCTGTTCCCCTGGCCACTGATACCAAAGCCCTTCGTATGTTCGTCGGAACTCAGGTCCGCAGAAAGGGGCTCAGCACTTTGTCCGGGTTCCGGTTCGTTTTTCCGGGAAAGAGTGTTCGTCAACCGGTCTTCGTCCAAAAGGACATCGGAGAACTGTTTTTCAGAAGCAGTCCGCTCTCTCTGTTCGTTCATCTCCTGATTCCCCGGCGCTTCTTCCCGGAGGGATCCTGCATCGATCGTGCAGGGAACATTGTCTTCCGGGGGGAGGCCGAAAGGAGAGGCTGTACCGGATGCGGAACCGGCCTGTTCTTCAGTCCGGAGAACCCTCATCCCCCGCCCTTCTTCCAGGGAGACGTCGTCCCGGACCATCATTCCTGCCGCCGTGGCAGCCGATTCACCGTCAGGCCCGGATTCGGGCGGAAGCTCCCCGGGAAGGGAAAGCGCTTCTTCCGGGGGAAGGTCTCCCTGTCCGGGGATTGCCCCGGAAAAAAGGATGCCGGTTTCTTCGTCTGAAAAAACGGCTTCCTCCCCGCCGTTTTCCACAGGGGCCCCTTCTTCTCCGGTGGCGTCCATTCTCCGGAGCATCGCCGTAAAAGCCGCATGAGGCGCAGGGAAAGAGATGTCCTTCGGACCGTCTTCGGTCAAAGGCACCTGGGACGGCTGTTCGCACCGGTGGAGCAGGCGGGAAAACCGGTCGTTTTTTTCTCCTTCAGGTTTCCGATGTGTTCCTGCCGGATCCGGGAAAAGCTCCGAAGGGCTCTTTTCCCTGGCTGCTGCAAGAAAAGGCGAGATCATTAGGCCGCACCTCCGAGTGTGTTACCGCGACCCACCGGCCGCGAGCCGTTCCGTCAGCCTTGCCGCTCTCACCGCTTCCATGCGGCCGAGAATGGATGCCCTGGCATCCTGGGGCATTCCTTCGAGGAGCTTTACCGCCAGGTCTTCCCTCAGCTGCTCAAGAATGAGAGCCGCTCTCCTGGGAGAAATCTCCTGGTAGGTTTTCATGAGCATATCCAGGTACTCTTTTTCCTCCTGCCGGTTCTCAGGAAGCTTCATTTTTGCCGCAGCCTGCTGTGCCTCGCTTTTTTCCAGGACGGCAGACCGTTTTTCCAGGTCCGCGGAGATGGTGGAGAGTCGTTTTTCCCGCTCCTCAAGCTCCCGCTCTTTTTCATTGAGCCGGTCGTTCCATCGCTGAAGCTCGATCGCTCGCCTCTGGTCGGTGGTCAGGGAGTACTCCCCGGGAATTCCGAGGGCAGCCGCAAGGTCCTTCCCGATCCACGGAATCCTGGGGACTGTCCAGTACAATACTGGGCGGGCATCCCAGCTTCCCGATGCGTGGAGCCCCACTGCGGTTCCCGCCGCGAGAAAAAGGAATAAAAAAAGGAGCGCTCCTTTGCGGCTCTTTTTCTTCTCGCTGGTCCGTACCGGCCGGGGGGAGCTCTCCTCTTCGACTTCATCCACAAGGTTTCTGGGTTCGTCTGCCATCAGTCATCGCTCCCTGAATTCTTTCGGTACATGGAGAGGACGTTTTTCACGTAGTTCTGCGTCTCCGCGAAGGGAGGCACCCCTCCGTAGGAGTCCACCCTCCCCGGGCCCGCATTGTAGGCGGCAAGGGTTTTCACCAGGTCTCCCTGATATTTATCGGACAATTGGGAGAGGTATTTAATCCCCCCCTCGAGATTCTGTACAGGGTCGAAGGGATCCTCCACCCCGAGCATCCGTGCCGTCCCGGGCATGAGCTGCATCAGCCCCATGGCGCCCTTGGGAGAGACCGCCGCTGTCTGGCCGCCCGACTCCATTCGTATCACCGCCCGGACTAGCGCTTCTTCCACGCCGTATTGCGCCGCCAGCGGGGCTATATGGTCTTCCCAGCCGCCGGACGCCGTTTTTTCCGCTGAAACAACCCCCGGAACGACAGGGCGCCGTGCTTTTTCTACCACCTCAGGCCGCGTTCGCTCTTTCCTCTCTGCCGTTTCCAGGACGTCAACGAAGCGGTCCTTCTTCTCTTCCCGCACTTTTTCGTCCTTTTGGGGCCGGATCTTCCGCTCGATCTCCTCGATGCGGCCCATGACCCTCGACACTCCCGAAAGATTCGGTCTCATCGCCTTCCCTCCTTCGGTGAACCATGGCGGATACCTGCGATGTCGTCCAGCTCCGACTGTTCCTGCTTTTTCGCTTCGTCCAGCAGATCTTCTACCAGGAAGGAAATGTATTTTTGCATTACCTTGACGTCCCGGTGTTTTTCCAGCAGGCGGGCCTCGGTGTTCTCAATGGACTGCCTCACGCCGCAGAGGGATTCCCCCTCCCGGCAGATACGGCTGTCCAGGAGGTCGATGGCCTTCCTCCTGAACCAGATATCCTGCACGGTAAAGG
>JAPXRK010000001.1:24756-28943 GCA_033813575.1 Synergistales bacterium | reverse complement strand
TCGGTTTGCGGGCGGCATTTACGATGCCGCCGCCGTCGGCGACCAGCACCACGTCGGGTGCCATCGCCGCCATCAGGGCCTCGATGTCGCCGCCCCTGATGGCCTCGAGGAAAGATGGAGGAGTCTTGATGTCAGGCTGGCCGATATTGAGGGGATAGATCTTTTTGCCCTTCGCCCGGGCTTCCTCCGCATAGGGAAGAAGCCGGCGGACAGGCGACGACTGGAGCGCGCGAACTCTTTCGGAAAACTTCACCTGTATTACCCCCTTGATTTAAACTGGATGAACCTTTGGAGAAAATGATATCATAAAATCCAGTGGTTTTTGCAGAAAAAAACGTGTACTTACTACAAATTTGTTCCTGGGAAAAAACCCGGAGGTGGAATCAGACTCATGAAAAGAATGGAACTTCTGCGGAAACTCGCCCGTGACAACGGTAAAAAAATGATCCTGCTCGTCATGGATGGCATCGGCGGGCTTCCCGGACCGAACGGAAAAACAGAGCTTGAAGCCGCCGATACACCGAACCTTGATTGCCTTGCATCCAAAAGCGAGCTTGGCCTCATCGACATGGTGGACGCGGGAATAACACCGGGAAGCGGTCCGGGCCACCTTTCCCTGTTCGGCTACGATCCTCTCGAGTTCTCCATCGGCCGGGGCATTCTCGAGGCCATGGGCGTGGGGGCTCTCGTAGGCCCGGGAGATGTCTGCGCCCGGGGAAATTTCTGCACCCGCTCCGATGACGATATCATCCTCGACCGGCGGGCAGGTCGGATAGCCACGGAAAAAAGCGCTCTCGTGGTGGAGAAACTGGCGACTGCCATCAGGGAGATAGATGGTGTAAAGGTCACGCTGTACCCCGGAAAGGAGCACCGGTTTGTCGTCGTCTTCTCCGGGGAAGGACTGACCGAACAGGTCGCCGATGCCGACCCCCAGCAGGAAGGTGCGCCCATGCGCTGGGCGGCTTCCCTTGGGCCCGACGGTGACCGGATGGCTGCCGTGGCAAATGCCTTCATCAGGAAGGTGTCGGATGTCCTCAGGGGGGACACCCCGGCCAACGGCTGCCTGCTGAGGGGATTTTCCTCCGCCCCGGAAATCCCGCTGATGGGGGATCTCTACCGGATGAAACCCGTTGCCGTGGCGACCTACCCGATGTACCGAGGGCTTGCGAAGCTCGTCGGGATGGATGTCGCTGACGCCGGCGAAACCCTGGACCAGCTCTTCGATACCGTTGTCCGGCTCTGGAACGACTATGACTATTTCTACGTCCACGTGAAATACACGGACAGCAGGGGAGAGGACGGGGATTTCGAAGGCAAGCGGAAAGTGGTGGAGACTGTGGACGGACTTCTTCCGAAACTTCTCGCCCTGTCCCCCGGAGTGCTCGTGGTGACAGGAGACCACAGTACCCCGAGCGTCATGAGCGCCCACTCCTGGCATCCCGTACCCTTCCTTCTCTCGAGCCCCTTCGTTAGGTCAGGGGATTCAAAGGCCTTCAGCGAGAGGGAATGCCGCCTTGGCTCGGGGGGAAGGATGGAGGCCAGGAAACTGCTCGGACTGATGCTCGCCCATGCCGAACGTCTTGAAAAATACGGCGCCTAAGGGCTCTTCTGTGACAATACGGGGTGATGGCGTGGAAGAACAGCGGCTGAGCAAGACGGGAGAAATCCGGCGGATGGCCAAGGATGACCGTTTCAAGATCCTCGGGGTTGTTTCGAGAGCATCCGTGAGGAAGGACAAAAACGGAAAGAACTACTGGGACATTGCCCTGATGGATGACGAGGGCATCATCGAAGGCAAAATCTGGGGCAATTCCAGATGGTGGGACAAGAGCGGCGACGGCCAGGTTGAAGTCACCGATCCTGCCGAGTCGCCCCTTTTCGGCGAACTTGTCGGCAAAACCCTGGGACTGGCGGGGCAGGTCGCCGAATTCAAAGGGCAGCTCCAGTATAATTTCAGCGGGGTCTTTTTCATGAACCAGGAGAGATTCCCCCCCCACCAGTTTGTTCAGCGTTCTCCCATCGACCAGGCCACCCTGGAGAAGGAATTCTTCGATCTTCTGGAGAGTTGCGGCGGACAGGTGGAGGCATTTCTCCGCTACGTATTCTTCGAGAGAAAACTCTGGGACCGGTTCAAGGACTGGCCGGCAGCGGTGGCCCATCATCATGCTTACGTGGGGGGGCTGCTGGAGCATACCGTTGCAGTGGCGAGAACGGCCAGATCCCTTGCACGAACCTACTCGGAATCGGGCTTGGAAATCAATGTCCCCGTCGCCGTGGCCGGCGCTCTGCTTCATGACCTGGGGAAAATGGATTCCTACAGGCTCGTTCCGGCACCCGAAATGACGGTGATCGGCACGGTCATAGACCATATCGTTCTTGGATACGGCACCTTCTCCTCCCTGGCGGCGGATTTCGGCCTGGAGGAACGGCTTTTTCTCGCCATCGGCCACATCCTGGTGAGCCACCACGGCTGCCGGGAATTCGGATCCCCCGTCCTGCCCGCCACTCCAGAGGCTATGGCAGTGAGCGCGGCTGACGAACTCGACTTCAGGCTCTTCTGCTGGAAAAATTCTGTCGAGAAAATGGAGGACGGAAAGGAAATATCGGATTATAACGTATCCGCCCAGAGGCGATTCTGGAAATGGGAGCAGGGGAATGGCGCATAAGCTGACGGTTTCTTCTTCCGATGACGGGCGCAGGCTCGACAAGGTGCTTCGATCCATCTGGCCGGGACTTCCGCTGAGCGTGGTCATGAAGGGAATCCGGACGGGCTCCGTGAGGCTAGACGGGAAGAAGGCGTCCTGCGATGTCCGGGTTTCCGCCGGCCAGGAAATCTACGTCCCCTGGGAGAGCCCCAGGGAGGCGGCGGGGGAGTTTAGATTCCGCCGTACCCTTCCGGTCCTTTTCCGGGACAGCCGGATATGGGCGGTCAACAAGCCTGAAAACCTTCTTGTCCAGCCCGACAGGAAGGACCAGGACAACGTCCTCGACCGGGTGAAATACATGCTCCATCTCGAAGGTCTCGAGGAAAGGGCCTATGCCGTGCACCGCCTCGACAGGAATACCACGGGCGTTCTGCTCGTCGCCCTTTCGGGGGTCAGCCTCCGGATACTCCAGGACGCTTTCCGGGAGAGAAAAATCCGGAAAACCTACCTCGCCGTGGTTGCGGGGCTTCCCCCGAAGGAAGGGGAGATACGCGAACCTCTCCTGAAGGATCCTTCGTCGAACACCGTCCGGATCGATCCCGCCGGCAAGGAGGCCCTGACCAGGTACAGGCTTCTCGCAGGAGGAAACGACGCATCCCTTGTGGAGATCGACCTCGTGACGGGAAGGTCCCACCAGGCGAGGGTCCACATGGCGTCCATCGGATGTCCTGTCCTCGGCGACATCCGGTACGGAAGCGAGGAAAACAACGGAAAATGGAGAAAGCGCGGGATCCGGCGCCCTCTGCTTCACAGCTACAGGATCTTTTTCGGGGAACTCGGTGGAGAAATTCAGGATTTGTCGGGCATGAGGATTACCGCTCCTCTGCCTGCGGACATGGAATCCCTTTGTGTCTCCAGGGGATGGCGGATTCCATGAAGAAAAAGAAGTGACGGACTGCAGTACAGGAGAGGAGGATGGATATGGAATTGAAAATAGCCGCGGACCGGACTGTCATGGAAAAACTCAGGAAAATGGGCGAGGTGTATGTTATCCAGAGGACCCTCGGGATCGGCTGAGGGGCCAGGAACGTCTTCAGGGTTGAAGACGGCGCCCCTCCGTCGGAGGGCGAATACCGGAAAATAGAGCAGGATGGGGTGACTCTCTGGATTCCCTCCTTTCTGAAATTCAGGAATGAAACGATCGAGGTGGTGCAGCGGGGGGTTTTGTGGTCTGCCTATCTCATGGTGACAAGCGTTGAAGTCGGTAACGGCTCTTTTTGCGCGGATTGCTCCGATTGCGGAGAATGAATTGTAAGATTTTGTTTTAGGTATTTGGAACTATTTTGACCTATTTCTTCTCTTTCCTTGGTGGTTTGGGAAAAAAATGCTATGATATAAACAGTCTCAAACGGCAAATGCCGTAAATATACAGGAGGTGTGTTTAATGGCCGTAGTAAAGCGTACTTCCTCAAACGTTCTCCTTGACACCTGTCTCTTATACACATCTGACGCTGCCGACGACGGCACACTCGTGTAGATCTC
>JAPXRK010000001.1:0-24746 GCA_033813575.1 Synergistales bacterium | reverse complement strand
GATGTATCATTGGGTCTCGTGGGCTCGGAGATGTGTATAAGAGACAGCTCCTTGACACAGCACTCAAGAATTTTTATGCAGCGGCAGAGGAGATGGGGCTCGAAGACGGGCTCATCGACATCCTCAGCCATTCCGAGCGCAAAACGTGTGTTTCCATCCCCGTGGAAATGGACGACGGAACGGTGCGGGTTTTTGACGGGTACAGGGTCCTCCACTCTTCCGCCATTGGACCTGGCAAGGGCGGAGTCCGTTTCCATCCCGAAGTGAACCTCGACGAATGTGAAGCCCTCGGCATGATGATGACCTGGAAATGCTCCCTCGCCGGAATTCCCTACGGCGGAGGCAAGGGCGGCGTTTCCTGCGAACCTCTCGAGCTTTCCAAGAAGGAAAAAGAGCGGATCGCCAGAACCTGGGCAGCCCGGATGGCTCCAGTCATCGGGGCATGGACCGACGTCCCGGCCCCTGACGTGAACACCGGCGGACCGGAAATGGTCTGGTTCATGGACACTATCAGCAAGATGAAGAACCAGCTCGAGCCCGCCATTTTCACCGGCAAGCCCATCCCCCTGTGGGGATCCAAGGGCCGCACGGCCGCGACGGGCTACGGCGTCGCCACCTGCGCACTCGAGCTTCTCAAGAACCTCGGAAAGTCTGCGGAAGGCACCACCGTCGCCATCCAGGGATTCGGCAACGTCGGAACCTATGCCGCCCTCACCATGATCAATGCCGGGGCGAAAGTAGTCGGAATCAGCGACATCACCGGAACCTATTATGCTCCCAACGGGCTTGACATCAAAAAAGCCTTCGACCACGTGAGCAACCACCCGAAGCGCCTTCTTGAAGGCTTTACTTGCGACGGCTGCCAGAAGCTGGATCTTCCCGAAGTCCTTTTCCTCGACTGCGACATCTTTATCCCGGCAGCACTGGAAGGTGTCATCAACGGAAAGAATGCCGACAAGGTCCGGGCGAAGTACATCGTCGAAGCGGCCAACGGGCCCATTACCCCTGAAGGCGACGCGATTCTCGACGCAAAGGGAATCCTCGTCGTTCCCGACTTCCTCGCCAATTCCGGCGGTGTCATCGGCTCCTACTTCGAGTGGGCCCAGGACCTCGGTGGCTTCTTCTGGTCGGAGGAGGAGTACAACGAGCGGCTAATCCGCATTATGAAGGACAACTTCCAGCGGGTATGGTCCTATGCCAAGGAAAAGAACGTCAAGATGCGCCGGGCGGCTTTCATGGCCGCAATCCAGCGAGTGGCCGATGCCGTGCGGATGAGAGGCGTGTTCCTGTAAACGAAAAAGAACCAGCTGAAAAGAGACCGGAGAGATCCGGTCTCTTTTTTGTTCTCTTAAAAAGACAGAAAAGACAATTAAGTGATTAAAATATGACACTGTATATGTTAGAATATTCCTAGTGTATGTTGCGCAGCAGTTTTCCGGTTCCAGGGGGAGTGGATCTCCGAGGAGGTGGAGAAGCGAATGAACCCGAGAGAGATGTACCTTCAGCAGCTTGAACAGGCGGTGCCTTTCCTGACGGTGGAGCCCGAGTACATTGATATGCTCAGGTACCCGAAAGAAGTGCTCGAGCTGTCTCTTCCCGTTCGGCTCGACGGTGGAGGTGTGAAGATTTTCAGTGCGTGGCGAAGTCATCACAACAACGCTCTCGGTCCCTACAAGGGGGGGGTTAGGTATCACGTTGAGGTGAGCAGGGACGAGGTGGTCGCCCTTTCCTCGTGGATGACCATCAAGTGTTCCATTGCGGGTCTCCCTTACGGTGGTGGAAAAGGGGGCGTTGCGGTCGATGTCCGTGAGCTGTCCCGGAACGAGCTGGAGAATCTCAGCAGGGCTTATGCTTTCGGCATCTCCCGGTTCGTCGGAACAGACTATGATATTCCCGCACCCGATGTATACACAAATCCCCAGGTAATGGCCTGGTTTCTCGATACCTTCGAGAAAGTGAAGGGATGGAGTGAACCGTCCGCTTTTACCGGAAAACCTGTGGTCATTGGCGGTTCTCTCGGCAGGTCCGACTCCACCGGGAAAGGCGGCATTTTCATACTCAGGGAAGCCCTCAAGGGAGTGGGCCTGCTCGACAAACCGCTTACGGTGGGGATTCAGGGCTACGGCAACGTGGGCTCGAGAGCTCACAGGTTTGTCGAAGAGGATCTCGGCCTGAAAGTCGTTGCGGTCTCTGATTCTGCCGCCGCCGTCCATAACCAGGCGGGCCTGAAATATTCCGAAGTATCGAAATTCAAGGAGGAGACAAGGTCTCTGAAAGGTTTCCCTGGAGGGGAAGAGCTTTTCCCCGACCTTCTGTTCGAACAGAAGATGGATATTCTGATACTTGCCGCTCTGGGCGGGGCGGTCGACGAAAAAAACGCCGGATCGGTCAAGGCAAATGTGGTTCTTGAGCTTGCAAACGGTCCTATAACGCCTGAAGGCGAAGCCATACTTACCGACAAGGGAGTGCTTATTGTTCCGGATGTCCTTGCCAATGGCGGTGGAGTCATCGTCAGCTGTTTTGAATGGATCCAGGGACGATCGGGAGACACGTGGTCAGAGGAGTATGTGTATTCGAAGCTTGACGAAAGAATGGTCCGCTCATTCGGGGAGATCTGGTCCATGCGGGAGGAACGGAAGATCAGTTTCCGGCAGGCCGCTTATGTCAAGGCGGTCAGCAGGATCGTGGATGCCATGAGGTTCCGGGGGATCTGGCCCTGAGAAAGAGGGGGAAGGGGCCGGAAGGGGCCCTTCCCCCTCCTGAAAATCAGTCGAAAAACACTCTTGCAGCAGGGCTTGCATCAGGTTTCGCAAAGTAATGTCCGATACCGTTGTCCTTCATGTCTCCCTTCGAGGAGCGAGGGAAATTTCTCGGGGATGATTGCCTTGTCGTGAGAATACATGGTGTGCACCTGAAGGATCGTCATCAGCTTCGTGACGCGCCGGGTGCAGAAATTAGCCCCGGCCGGAAAACGAGGCCGGGGCATCGGAAGGTCATTCCGGTTGAGGATCGTTGGAGATGACGACGCCGACCTCGTTTTCACCGTCGAGCAGGACGGAAAAATTTCCGGTATAGTGCCGAACCGCAGGGTGCCTTTTCTGTTCGTAAAATGAGGAGGCAAGCCAATCCCGGTTGTAGACGTTTCCCTTCATTCCGTCGAAGACGGGAAGATAGAGAGTTCCGTCCACGTCCAGATCGAGGAAAAAGTGGGTCCCGTAGGAAAGTTCCGGTGTATAGTCGCTCTCGAGGATCCCGACCTCCACGAGGCATCCGCAGTTGCATATTTCATTATACCTGACGGGCACGCCGAGCTTTGGGTTGGTGCTTCCCCATCTTCCGGGCCCGACGAGGATGTAGTTCGTTCCAGAGAGTTTGTGGTTTATCCGGCCAATCTCCCTTGCGACCTCGTAAAACGTGGCATCCTTGCCATAAACTGAAGGGTCAACGTACACCAGGTGATGGACGTTTTCAAGCTTTCCGTTGCTGACCATCCTGTTCCCCTTGAGTATGACGTTTTCATCCCTGACTTCCGGAATGGTGACCCGGGCCATCTCCTCGTAGGAGGCAAGAGGCCTGAGCTGCAGAAGGGTGAGCTTTTCCCTGTCCGTGTCGTAAGCGAACTCCATGTCCGCCGGCATGCCCATCCGTTCTTCAAGGAAGGAGCAGAGTTCTTTCACAAGGCTGAAAAAGCGGGGGTGCCGCCTCGGAAAGTTCGAGAAGGAAAAGACGGCTTTCCCATGGCTCACTTGGTCCGATCCTGCCCAGTAGAGGAGGTTTTCTGCGTAAATTTCGATGAAAGCCGAGGCGAGCCTGTGTTCCCTGAGCAGGAAGGAAAGGTGGTCGGACAGGGCGCCGGTCATGAACCTCCCGGAAGTCCTGTCGATATAGTCAAACTCGCTCTGGCTGGTCATGGCGATGTCTGCGGGCAGATTTCCCTGGGGCCTGAGCATGGGGTGGGAAAGATAGGAGACGTTGGCCTTCAGCCTGTCGACCGTTCTCGTTCCCAGGCCGAAACAGAACCGGACGACACCGTCCTCTTTCCGTATGCGGGTGGAGGGCCTGCGGTAGACTTTCGAAAAGGCGGTTCCGGCAATTTCGGGGTAATACATGGAATTGTGCTCCCTGCCGATGACCGGCTGGATCACCACTGCCATGGATTCGTCCGAATCGGTGAGGCCGTGTTTCTTCCGGTAGGCCCTGGCCGCAGGATTGTAAAGGGATGCCCAGACATCCTTCACGGCGTTGACAAGATTGGCTGAACGCTCTTCCCGGGGACCCCGGTTCGCGGTGAAACGGGTACTGTACTTCCCTGCAAAGGAAAGCTTCCTCGAGTCCTCAAGAATGGAGCTTGACCTGACAGCGAGGGGAAAGTCGCCTATGGCTTCCATGGCGTCCTCCAGGTCTCTGGTCAGGGAGGGACGGACTCTTCCGTTCCGGAAAGCGGAGGCGACCTTCTCGAAAAGCTCCCTGGCGAATTCGTCTTCCGTGTTCTCCTCCTCTCCGGAGAGGCTTTCCTTCAGAAGTGTTTCTATCCCGTTGTCCGAAACAAAATCGTCAAATCCCTCGGTGGTGAGCACATAGTTCACATCGGGGAATTCAACGCAGGACTCAAGAGGCGTTCCTTTCAGGGTATTGAAGGCGAAGGCGAGACCTCTGGCCTTTCCTCCCACCTCACCGTCCCCGATGAGCCTCCTGTATTCGCGAAAAACGGGTTTCGGGTCAAAGTCGGAATAAATCACGTACAGTGCCTCCCTGTGAAACGGAAAATAGAAGCCATCAGGGCTTGAGACGGTAAATCGTCCGAGGCCAGGGAATGGCTTCCCTGATGTGCTGCAGTCCGGAAATCCAGGCCACCACCCGTTCTATCCCCATGCCGAAACCGCTGTGGACGAAGGTTCCGTACCGCCGGAGATCAAGGTACCAGTCGTACGGCTCCTCGGGAAGCCCCTGTTCTCTTATCCTGGCCAGAAGCCTGTCGAAACTGTCCTCTCTCTGGGAACCTCCGATGATTTCTCCGTAACCCTCCGGAGCGAGAAGGTCGTCGCAGAGAACCAGATCAGGATTCTCGGGATGTTCCTTCATGTAGAATGCCTTGACGCTCTTCGGATAACATTCAATAAACACCGGCCGGTCGAACTGCTGGGTGAGGATGGTTTCGTCGTCGTTCCCCAGGTCTTCGCCGTAGGGCGTATCGCTTCCCAGCTTTCTCAGCATCTCGATGGCCTCGCCGTACTGGAGATGGTAGAAAGGAGCCTTGATGTTTTCCAGCTTGGAGATGTCCCTTTCGAGGGCTGCGAGTTCCTTTCCGCAGTGTTCCAGCACGGATGCGACAATGTGGCAGATGAGCCTCTCCTGGAGGTCCATGTTGTCTTTGTGGTCGAAGAAGGCCACCTCGGGTTCGAGCATCCAGAATTCGGTAAGGTGGCGGCGGGTTTTGGACTTTTCCGCCCTGAAAGTTGGGCCGAAACAGTAGACCTTGCCGAAGGCGGCTGCGGCTGCCTCTGCGTACAACTGTCCCGTCTGGGCAAGATACGCCTTGGAATCGAAGTAGTCGATTTCGAATAGGCCGGAAACTCCCTCTCCTGCAGCTCCGCTTATGATAGGGCTGTCCACGAGAAGGTAGCCGTCATTGTGAAGGAACTCCCGCGCCGACCAGATGACCCTTTCGCGGATCCTCATGATGGCCTGCTGTCTGCTGCTTCGAAGCCAGAGATGGCGGTGGTCGAGAAGGAAGTCTATTCCGTGGTCCTTTTTGCCGATGGGATATTCCTCCGCGGGATTCTGGATAACCGAAACGGCCGAGACAGAAAGCTCTACCCCCGACGGAGCCCGTTCATCCTTTCTGACGGTTCCGGTCACTTCCACCGAAGCCTCCAGCCACAGGGATTTAGCGGCGGAGAAGTCCTCTTCGGAGACCTCCTTCTTCACCATGACGCCCTGTACTGTTCCCGTTCCGTCCCTGAGCTGAAGAAAATGAATTTTGCCTGAGCTTCTCACGTTGTATAACCAACCCCGGACGGTGACGTCCGATCCTTCCCGGGAGGGGAGGTCTTTGATGTAGGTCCATGGTGCCGTCATGTGCAATCTACCTCCAGACATTGAAACAAGTATGAATTTCGACCGGCGATGTTCATGGCGTATATGATACACTAAACCATACCGTAAAAAAAAGGAGAAGCGGCCGTGATTATTCCCCGTCTTGTTATCGCAGATGAAAGAAGGGAAGGCGCTGTTCCCCCGGGGGTCATTCTCGCTGCGGCGCTCAAGGGCGCAGGGCATCCCCTGAAGATTTTCTGCGCGGGCCCAGACGAGTATCTCGTTCGCCTGACCACCCTGGTCACTGGGGAGGAAGTGACGGTGCTCGATCCCTTCTCCTGCGGGAGTACCAGGGTATTAAAGACCCTCTTCCAGTTCGCGTCGGACAGCGGACGCTTGAACATCGTTCTCGCTCCCCTCGGAAAAAGAGGGGATGATGACGGTTTTGTCCTGTTTCCCCAGGCCCCCGAACTGAGCCGCCTCCTTGAATGCCCCTTGATTCCGGTTGTGTTCGCCGATTCCTCGGCGACAATGATCGCCCGCGTTCTCGAAAAAACGGTCTCCGGAATTGCCGCCCAGGGAGAAATCCCCGTTCCCGCCGTTCTTTTCGCTTCCGTTCTCAATCCCAGGGAATTCCAGCTTCTGGAGATTGAAGCAGGAAGGAGAATCCCTCTTCTCAGTCTTGGCTACATCCCGAAACTCCTTGAACGAAACAGGTCAAGCCTGCTGGAACTCTGCCTTGATTCCATGGCCGAGAGAGCCGTTTTTCCCGTCAAGGCCGCCGCTTCACAATTGGCGTCGATTCCGGGACAGATCGACTGGAATGCCCTTTGGGGATTTGCCAGGCTGAACCAGGAATGGACCGAAGTGCCGGAACCATTCCGCGGGAAGGCGGCCGGGCTGACCGTCGGCGTGGTTACCCACAACGGGCTCGAGCTTGAAGGGGATAACGCAAGAAGGCTCTTTTCCTACCTCGGGTGTTCCGTACGAAAGATTTTTCTTGATGAAGCGAATCCAGCCCTGGACGTCAACGCCGTCTACGTTCCCCACGGCCCCGGTTTTCTCAGCGCGGAAAAGATCCTTGCCAGGCAGGGCATGAGGGAATGGTTCAGCGGGCTTTTCAGGTCAAGGAAGGTCGTATTTGTCAACGGAGGGGCAGCACCCCTTCTCGGCGAATCCTTTGAACTCCCGAACGGGAAGCAGTACGAAGGGATGAATCTTTTCCGCTACAGGGGAAAGTACGGCATGCCTTCCGATGACCTGAAAAAGGTGGAGGTGTCATCTCTTGAAGGAGATATCCTTCTGAACCTCGGGGAAAAGCTCAGGGGCTACCTTCCTTCCTACGCTTCGGTCATTAATCCCGGGGATGCGGCCCAGTCTCTTTGGTCCGTCAAAGAACCCGGAAACGGGAAAGAAAAGGGCTTCTCCGGTTGGAGCCAGGGATATGGAGTGGTTACAGACCTCTGCATCGAACTCTGGAGCAACGTCGAGGGAATCTACCGGTGGCTTGTGCTGAGAAAAAAATGAGTTCTACCCCATGAGCCCCTTGTCCCTGAGTGCTTCCTCCGGATTTTTGTAGCACTTCGGCTCGTCTGAGAGAAAATCCCCTATGGCTGCGAAGGTGCCCCTGCCGAAAGCGGAAACCGTCTTTCTGTCGCTTTCGGCATCTCCGAGAAAGAGGGGGGAGGATGCTCCGGCTTTTTCGCAGAGAATGGACAGCCCCAGGGGGGATGGTTTCATGATGCCGTCATCCGGGGTTATTATCATATCGTCGGGAAAGTCCGTCCAGCCGATGAGCTTCAGGGCAAGTGAAAGTTCTGAACGGGGCCTTCCTGTGTAGATAGCTGAAACGAGGGGAAGATTTCTCCAGTGAAAAGAAACCAGGGAGGATTCCTCTTCCCAGAAACCCTTGCGCCTGGTGGTGTAGAGAGGCGTTTTCCCAAGAGCCTCATATTCGTCGCAGCCGAAATACATCTCTTCGCAGACTTTTCGCACCATTGCTCTTGGAACTCTTTCTCCAAAAAACCGGCGGACCCATCCTTCAATGTCGCCGTCCCTGCACTCTTCTATCAGTGCGCGCCATTTCGGCGGCGAGGGAAGGCTTTCCGCCAGCGACCGGGTTGAGGATGCGGCGGTGCAGTTGATGACCGCCCAGGCGATATCATAGTCATCGTTGAAGGCAGGATGGGTTTTCGTTGCGGCAAAATGATCGTAGGTGAATCCGTCGCAGTCGGGAATTCTCCCGAGCACCCTGATCCAGGCCCAAAGAAGGCTTCGGGCAACGACCAGGGGGTAGGACCGTGAAGCGTCAACGAGGACGCCGTCCACATCGAAAACGATAATATCTGGATTTGTCTGCCCGGAATTGATCAAGAATTCACCTCGTTTTCATCTTTCTGTGACTTCATTCTGACCATTGTACCAGAGGATAGACGGCGAAAGGCTGGGAAAGATGCTTCTTGAAATACCGTTGGAATTCAGAATCGGTACCCTGTACAGGCAAATTGCCGATCATCTTGAAAAAATGATCCTGGCGGGCAGCATTCCCTGCGGAGCGAGGCTTCCGGGCACAAGGGAACTTGCCCGCACCCTCGGCGTGAGCCGCTCCACCGTGGTGGAAGCCTACCTGCTCCTCGAGAAAAGAGGAGTGGTTCGCCTGAAAGGAAGGAGCGGTGCTTTCGCAGCTTCGGAATTGCTTCCCCACCTGGTGCGCAGCCCGGAAGAAAAAAACATTTTCAATTTTGATTCCGAACGGCCGACCCGGGATCTTGTCCCTTTCGCCGCCCTGGCGAAGATCAGCCGGGAAGCCCTGCTCGAAGACGAGGGAAACGTCCTCGGCGGCAGCCCTCCCGAAGGGCTGGAAGAGCTGCGGTTCGCACTCCTCGAGCACTCCGTTCTCAGGGGAATCCCTGCCAGGCCGGGTGAGATGGCGGTTACATCAGGAGGAAAAGACGCCCTCTCCACGGTCCTCCGGTCTCTCCGTGCCGGCGGCTATTGCCGGGTGTTTGCGGAGAAACTGACCTATTCGGACATGAAAGATATAGCCGCCAACGAGGGATTGCCCCTCAGACCTGTCCCCCTTCTGGGTGAAGATGGGCTCGCCGCCCTGGAAAAGTTGACATCCCGGGATATCCTGTATCTCGTTCCGAGCTTCCAGAATCCCACCGGGAGAACTCTTTCCCAGGAAATCCGCAGGGAAATACTCGCTCTCAGGGAGAGAAAGGGTTTTCTCATCATAGAGGACGACAGTTACGGAGAGCTCCGCTACGGTGAAAAGAGCGTTCCCGCGCTGAAGGCTCTCGATGAAGGCGAAGGGGTGATATATATCGGCTCCTTCAGCCAGGTTCTCTTCCCTGGCATGCGGCTTGGATACATCCTGCTTCCGCCGGGGCTCAGAAACGGCTACGTCCGGACCGCATCCTTCCGTCAGGGGCAGACGTCGTCCCTTGTCCAGCTTGTGATGCTGAAATTCATCCAGCAGGGCAAGCTTGCGGAAGCCATTGAAAGGGCGAGAACGGTGCTTTCGGCACGAATGGAGTCTCTTGTAAGAGGTCTCGCTGACGCCTTCCCCGGTGTCTCGGCCCACAGGCCGGAAGGAGGGGTATTCCTGTGGTTCCCCACGGGAAAAACGGACGGCAGCGAAGCGGCGCGAAGTGCTTCCCGAAAAGGGGTGTTCGTCACCGACGGGGCTCTTTACTCCCTTGGGAAAAAACCGCAGAAAGCGGTGAGGTTTTCCATTTCTTCCGTCCCTGCGGGAAAAATGAGTGAAGCCTGCGCCAGGCTGGTGCAATGCTGGGGATCTTTCATTTAAACATTTTTCATGGTGTCTTTTCCTGTCTCATTTTCAAGGGTGACGAGGTATTTTTTCCACAGGAAAAGCGCGGCCGCTGCGGTGAGAATGCCCCCCGCGAGGCCAAAAACGATGTAGTCGGGCCGTCCCCTTGCGAAAAAATAACCGCCGAGCCCCGCAAGGGCATAACCGAACAATACCACGGTTCCCATAGACAGCAGCAGTACGGTGAATCTCATAACCAGCCCTCCTTCGACGCACCGGAAAAAAAGTGAAGGTGAGGTGCACTTTTCTCCCCCCGTATCTTGTCGGTTCATCCTAGATATGATAAAGTATCTCAAAATCTACAATACTGACTGTTATACAATAGATTCGGCAAAAATCCGACTTCATGAAAACAGGGAGGTCCTTCAAATATGAGAGAACCACGTCTTTATACCACATCGGCGGATTATGCCTACCAGGAACTGCGCCATCGCATTATAACAAAGCAGCTGAAGCCGGGACAGAGACTTCCGGAAGTGAACATCGCAGTTCAGATGGGCGTTAGCAGGACCCCGGTGAGGGAGGCGCTCCGGCGCCTGGCGAGCGAAGGACTGGTTATCATCATACCGAACAGCGGCGCCCGTCTCGCCGCCCCGACAGTACGGGAGATCGAGGACACCTTCCTTGTACGGGAACAGCTTGAATGCCTTGCCATCCGGCTGGCGGCTGAAAGAATCGGAGACAGGCATCTCCGGCGGCTGGAAGAAGCCCTGGTGGAAGAAGCCAGGGCAATCGAGGAGAAGGACCTCGAAACCTACCTCGAGGTTAACGAAGCCTTCCACAAGGCAGTCGCCGATGCGAGCGGGAACAGGGTGCTGGCGGAATACGTGGAGAATATTCTTGCAAGAACAAATGCCTACGTCGTTTTCTATGATCCCTTCTATCAGAACGAAACCACCCCCACAGTTGATTCTCACAAGGAAATTCTGGTGGCCCTCAGGGCTCACGACAGTGAAAAATCAGTCAAACTCATGAAACGCCACCTAAAGGAGACCATTTCTGGACTCAGCCGGATCGTGGAGGAATGACCTGCGCATAGTGTCATAGTTTCCGGGCGGGGAACTTCTCCCGCTCGTTTTTTGTGCGCCACAAAAGGACCCGATTTGGTGAAGATACACTACGGAGTGTATTCGACGCGGGGAATTCTTTCTTCGCGAAAGTTCAAGGAGGTACACGTTTTTATGACCGCAAAGATCCCAACCCTGGATTTAACGAGGAATTACGGCAGGATAAAGGACGAAATTCTTGAGGCGCTGAACTCGGTTCTCGAGAGCCAGCACTTTATTCTGGGGCCGGATGTGGCCGCTTTTGAGAAGGAGTGCGAAAGCTATCTCGGCAACGTCTCCGCCATCGGGTGCGCCTCCGGAACGGACGCCCTTCTCCTGGCGCTCATGGCTCTTGACATTGGAGAAGGGGACGAGGTTATCACCACGCCTTACAGTTTTTTCGCCACGGCAAGCTGCATTACCCGCCTCGGGGCGGTTCCCGTTTTCGCCGACGTGGATCCCGGGACCTTCAACATTGACCCGGTCAAGGCCCTTGAAGCGATAACGCCGAGGACAAAAGCCTTTCTTCCGGTTCACATCTTCGGCCAGATGACACCTCTCGAGACAGTGTATGAAGAGTTTTCCGCCAGGGGAGTGGCTGTCGTTGAAGACGCAGCGCAGGCCTTCGGGGCCTGGAGAAAGGAAGGAAACCATATCCGCCGGGCAGGAGCCTGGGGGAAAATCGGGTGCTACTCCTTTTTCCCCACGAAGAATCTTGGAGGTTACGGAGACGGCGGCATGATAGTCGCCCAGGACGAAGAGATAGCCGCACGCCTCAGGAAACTCAGGGTACACGGCGCAGGCACGACCTACTATCACGACGAGGTCGGCCTGAACAGCCGGCTTGATTCCCTTCAGGCCGCCATCCTCAGGGTCAAGCTTCGTCATATCGAGGAGTGGAACGAAGAGCGTCGGAGGGTTGCCGGGAGATATTTCGCCCTTTTCGCCGAAAAGGGACTGCTCGACACGGTGGTTCCTCCCCAGGAACTCGAGGGGAACTATCACATTTATCACCAGTACGTCGTCAAGGTGCCCCGCAGGGATGAACTCCAGGCCTGTCTCGAAGAGGAAGGGATCGTCAGCAGGGTGTATTACCCCGTCAGCCTCCATCTTCAGAAATGCTTCTCTTTCCTTGGCTATTCGGAAGGGGATTTCCCCGTGTCCGAGCAACTCAGCAGGGAAACCCTGGCTCTCCCTGTTTTCCCGGAACTCACCATGGAAGAACAGGTGCGCATCGTCTCAGCGATCGGCCGATTCTACGACAAGTAGACTGACCATTGTTGACCTATCCTCCGGAACCGTGTAAAATACCGATGAAGATGGGACGGAACGGGAGTAGTCTATTGTCCATCTACCATGTATTTTGACGGAGGTGGGGCCATGTTTCCCTTTTTCTTTGATCCGACGATGATGTTGCTCATACCCGCACTTCTTCTCGCCATGTGGGCCCAGATGAGGGTGAAATCCGTTTTTGCGCGATACAGCGCGGTGGGGTCCCGTCGGGGAGTTACGGCGGCGTCCGCCGCCCGGGCGATCCTTGACCGATTTGGCCTGCAGAATGTTCCGGTGGACCGGGTGGGAGGAAACCTGACTGATCATTACGACCCCCGGGACAAGAGTCTCAGCCTTTCCGATTCGGTCTACGGCAGCACAAGCATTGCCGCCATTGGGGTAGCCGCCCATGAAGTAGGGCACGCCATCCAGGACAGCGTGAATTACTCTCCGCTGAAGATAAGAAATACCATTGTTCCCGTGGTGGGGATCGGCTCGACCCTTGCCTTCCCCCTTTTCTTCATCGGCATCCTTCTTCGCGGAGAGATGCTTATGAATCTCGGGATACTCCTCTTTCTGGGGGTCATCCTGTTCCATCTTGTGACTCTGCCAGTGGAATTCGACGCCAGCAACCGCGCACTGCGGGTTCTCGCCGATACCGGCATTCTCTCCACCGATGAAATCGGCGGCGCAGGATCCGTGCTGAGGGCTGCATCCTGGACCTATATCGCCGCGACCGTCATGGCTTTCGCCCAGCTCATACGCCTTCTTTTCCTTCGGGGAATGTACGGAAACAGGGACTGAATCCTGCAGGGAGGGCTGGTATACCGTTTCTGAAACAATGGAGCGGCTTCGGAAGTCGCTCCATTTCTTTTCCCGGAAAGAAAGGAATAAATGCATGCCTTTTCTTGTAATCGTCCTTCTTCTTTTTCTTTTTCCATGGCTGGCCTTCGCGGCCCTTCTCCTGGTTGCCGTTCTCGTGTCGGTGGGCGTTACAGCGAAATATTTGCCCGCTATGTTTTTTTCTCCCGCGAAGCTGCTCCGCATTCTTATCAACAAAAGGGTACGGGCGAATCATGGACTTGCCCACGGAACGATCGCAGTCCTTGAAGAGCGATACGGTCCCCTGGAAATCGAAGGACCTGCCGAGGAAGACGGATTCTCCCTCAGGGGAGGGCTTGATCCTGAAGAGGTGCTTTCCGCTGCGAGAAACGCTCTGCTTCGAATCAGGTCAGGGGAATCATCTCTTGCTCAGAGTCCGAAGTGTACCGCTGCTTCCGCAGTGGTTTTATTCTGCGCAATTCTCTGCATTGTGCCGCTTGCTCTCCTTGGAGGCTTCAACACCCTGGTAGCCGCAGCCGTTCTGCTTATTTCCTTTTATTTGATCCGTTGTGCCTCCCCCTGGATTCAGCGGCGACTGACGGTCCCTTTGAACCTGCAGGGCTTTGAAATAACAGGAGCGGAATCTCGAAACGAAAGAAAGGCATTTTTCGGCATCGGCCTGCTGGCACCGTCCTCGGTGTTTGTCAGAACCAGGCTCAAAGGAGAGCCCCTTGTCGCGGAGGTGGTGTCATGAGGGGTATCGAGGCCGCCCTTTTCGTGTGGCGCGAAGTCCGGGCCGGAAAGTTCGCTTCAGAATCGATACGGCGCATCGCCGACTCACTGTCGCCGGGAGATCTCACACTGGTCTCGTCCCTTGTGTATTCCGCTCTCAGACGGCAATTTCTCTGGAAGGAAATTTACGGCAGGTTTCTCAAAACCTCGCCGTCAGGGCTCTCCCAGTCTTCCGGGGATGCCCTGTGTATTGGAACGGCAGGCATTCTTGAGCTTCGGACCTTTGCCCCCAGGGTTCTGGTGAACGGCCTGGTCCAGGAACTGAAAAAACAGGGTGATGACCGTGGCTCCCGTATTGTGAACGCGGTTTTGAGGAGAGTGTCGGAGGAGGGCCGGGACCAGCTGAAAAAGATCGAGACCTCCGGAGGGCTCAAGGAACAATCCCTTGTTTCAGGCATTCCGGCATGGGTGGCTTCATCGTGGCGAAACACCTGGGGCGAGGATGGGAAAAAACTGCTCAAAATGATGCGGATACGCCCCTATTCATCCTTCAGGATAACAGGAGAAAGTGACAGGGAGAAAATTCTCGTCCTTGCCCGGGAAAAGCGTATACGATGCTGGCAGTCCCCCTTCCTTCCCTCCTCCGTGCGTCTGGCCGGGACCGTTTTCCCTCCGGATTTTCCCGGGTACGGTGAAGGCCTTGCCACTCCCCAGACTGAATCATCCATGATGGTCGCGGAAGTGATGAAAAAAATGCATAAAGGTGGACCTCTACTTGAGATGTGTTCAGGGAGAGGAGTGAAAACAGGACAAATAGCCTCCCTTTTTCCGGAAACGCCCCTGGAAAGCATCGAGCTGTCTCCTGCCAGGGCGAAAGCTGCGGAGAGAGAGCTTGCCAGGACAGGAATGCGGGGAAAAGTCAGGATTGTCACAGGAGATGCCCTTCTTGCCCCTCCCTCTTTTGTCCCCGGTATGATTTCTCTGGATGCTCCCTGTTCGGGAAGCGGTACATGGAACCGCCACCCAGAGGGAAAATGGCGTCTGACTCCGGAAAAGCTCGATTCCCTGGCTTCCCTGCAGATTAATCTGCTGAAAAGGGCGGTTTCCCTCCTTGCGCCGGGAGGCATTGTGGTCTACTCTACTTGTAGCCTGCTGAAAAACGAAAATGAAAATGTAGTCGCCCAAGTCCTCTCTGAAGAGCCCGGTCTGGTGGAACTTTCCTTTCCCTTCAGCGGAACTGTGTTCAGAAAAGGACGTCCCTGGGGGACATACATGTGGCCGGAACTGCCATGGATCGACGGATTCTACATGGCCGTGATAATGAAAAAATCGGGAGGGAAGACTGTTGATGGGTAGAATCTTCCGCTGGGCCGTTGTCCTGGTGATTCTTGTCATTCTCATATCGGGCAGCGTTGCTTTTTACACCGTGTTTTTCGGTGGAAAAGACCTTGTGATACCTCCTCTCCGTGAGATGTCGGTTCTTGACGCGGTTGACGAGGCTGAGCGGATCGGTCTCGAAGTGAAAATCGAGCAGGTGGACTCATCCATACCTGCGGGAACCGTTCTCGCCCAGTGGCCGGAAGCAGGCACAAAGGTCCGGAGGGACAAAAGCATAATTCTCAAAATCAGCAGGGGAGGGAACAAAAAAGCCGTTCCCGACCTCAGGGGGCTTGAGAACGCCGAGGCCCTGAAAAAAATCCAGGAGATAGGCTTTTCTGCGGGAGACACGGTAAAGATCCATGATGACACCAGACCTGCAGGAACCGTAATTGCCCAGAATCCCGCAATACCTGCAGTAGTTGACGATGCCAGAAAAATCGATCTTCTCGTCAGTCTAGGCCCGGTTCCCAAGGGTGGACGAATTCCTGTCCCGGACATCGCCCAGCGGGATGAGACGGCAGGAAAGGATCTCCTCGCCCAGAGCGGCCTGAAATTCGGAGGTGTTGAATACGTTTCTACCCAGAACACTCCGGAAGGCATGATAATGTCAACTAAACCCAGAGCGGGAACCATGGTCCGGCTGGGAGATTCAGTCCGGATCGTGGTGGCCACGAACAAGAAAACAGAGGAACCGCAGAAACCTGAAACCCAGATTGTGGCACCCGGTTCAGCGGGGCGTCCCTCCGGCACCGTTGTGGTGGAGGAACCGGCCGCCCAGCAAAAGCCGCGGCAGGTGGGCCCGGCCGGACCAGTTCAGACCGTGCTGACTCCGAAGCAACAGGAACTTGCGGGCGCTACCGGATTGCCTGCAGAAACACAGCCTCCCGCGTCCGGCCAGAAAACGGGAGCGGCCCCGACCGGCACGGCGAAGATCCGGTATCAGGTACCGCCCCTGACGAAACCTCTCGGGCTGAAGATCGAGATGGTCGACGCCACGGGAACGAAACACCTGTTGAGCCGGGATGTCAAAGGGGGAGAATTCATCTCTCTTGATGCTCCTTTTGTCCGGGAAGGTGTCGTGACCATCTACCTCGGAGGAGAATTCGTGTGGCAGGAGCGGTATAAATGATGAAGAGTGTGCTTCTCGCTCCATCCCTTCTTTCGGCGAATTATCTCGATGTCCAGTCTTCAATTGCTTCCCTCAGGGGACGCCATGACTGGCTTCATGTTGATGTCATGGACGGGTGTTTTGTCCCGAACATCACCTTCGGTCCGGGCTTCGTCTCCGCCCTGAGGAAACGGTATCCATCGGAGGTGCTTGACGTTCACCTCATGATTGAACATCCTGACAGGCTTCTTGAGTCATTTCTCGATGCGGGTTCCGACTATCTTACGGTTCACATCGAAGCCGATCCCCATATCCACCGTACCCTTTCCAGGATTCGCGAAAGAGGTGCAAAGGCGGGGGTGTCCATTAATCCGGGAACCTCGGAAGAACTGCTTCGCCCCCTTCTTCCCATGGTGGACCTTGTTCTTGTCATGTCAGTAAACCCTGGTTTCGGAGGGCAGTCATTCATTCCCTCCGCTCTTGATAAAACGAAATCATTGTGCAGGTGGAGGGAAGCTGGGCATTATTCTTATCTTGTGGAAATGGATGGTGGAATTGCCGGGGGGAATGCCGCCGAAATAGCTCTCGGCGGGTGCGACGTTCTGGTAATGGGAAGCGCCGTGTTCGGTGCTCAGGATCCTGCCCTGGTTTTGCAGGAGATCAAGCTGAAAGTTAAGGAGGCAATCGCCCATGCCTGAGCATCGGGAAAATACATTGCAGGACTTGGGGAAGGAAATCAGACGCAAGAGAGAGGAACGTGGGCTCAGTCTGAAGGATGTCCACGAGGGAACCAAGATAAGAATACAATTCCTTGAAGGAATAGAACGGGGAGATTTCTCTGAATTTCCCGGAACAGTGTACGTTCGCGGGTTTATACGGACGTATCTCCAGTTTATCGGTGCGGAAGAGTTCTGGGGCGAATATCTTCCTGTTCTCTCCGAAGGCACGGAGAGAGTCCGGGAGGAAGAACCTCCTGTGGTGGGATCATGCACACCGCCCACCAAGGGATTCAAACCTGCCTCCCGGTTCTGGATTTTTGCCATCCTTCTTCTTGTGGCTGCGGGTTCCTCCTGGTACGTCTGGTACACCTGGGACCAGAACGGTGTTCCTTCCTTTGCGGTCCGGGAAGAAAACATCGAAAAGAACGACGCAACTCCGAACGAAACCGACAGGGGTGCTGCAGTTGAAGAACCTGCTTCCACCCAGCCGGCTCAGGCCGTCGCCGGAAAATCTTCCTCTGAAACCGGTTCCGCCCGGCAGAACATCCCGGTACCCATTTCAGCCGATCAGGCAGCCATTCCCGTTGCCGGAATGGCTTCTCCTCCTACAGCTGCCGAACTCGTGGGGGCGAATGCACCCCAGACTCCTCCCGCCGCTGCTGAAAAGAAAAAGGACAGGGAACTTGTAATCGATGCCGTAGGAGACTGCTGGGTCCGTGTGAGACAGGGAACAAAGACTATCTATGAGCGTACTCTGAAAGCGGGTGAATCCGTTTCCTTCACGGTGAAGGAAAGGATCGAGGTGACCTACGGAAGAGCGGGATCCATCAAAACCCGTTGGAATGGGGAAAACCTGGGAAATCCGGGAACGACCAAGGGCGTGGAGCGTGTGTTTTACGCTCCGGACGGGAAAACGGGAAGGATCGCCCGGTGAAGCTCAGCATCATCAGTCTTGGATGCTCCAAGAATTCCGTAGACAGCGAAAATCTCATCGGCCTTCTTGAGTCATCCGGTGTGGAAATTGTCAGCGACGTCGGCGAAGCCGACGTCGCACTGGTGAATACGTGCGGTTTCATACAGCCTGCCGTGGAAGAGAGTGTCAACGCCATCCTCGATCTCGAACTGTTCAAGGAACAGGGAAAGCTTAAAAAAATCGGCGTGGTGGGCTGCCTTGTCAACCGGTACGGAGACGAACTGAAAAAAGAACTGCCCTCGGTGGACGTGTGGGCGCGGGCGGAGGAGTGGGGACTTGTACTCCGTTCTCTCGGGCTGATCCCCTCAGGTAAACCGGAAAGGGGGATGCTTTCTGAAACAAGGCCCTGGTCCCGCTACCTGAAAGTAGGAGAGGGATGTGACACCTTTTGTTCCTACTGCACCATTCCCTCCATCAGGGGAATGGCAAGGAGCATCGGCATTCCCCAGCTTTCCGCCATGGCCTCGGACCTGGCTGAGAAGGGAGCCAGGGAAATTTGTCTTGTGGGGCAGGACCTTACAATATACGGAAGAGATCTTTATGGTGAGCCCCGCCTCGGAGAACTGCTTTCAGTACTGGATAAAGAACTCCCAAGGGACGTGTGGATCCGCCTCCTGTACCTGCACCCCTCGAGGATCGACGAGAGGTTCATCGATTTTGTCGCTGGGCACGACCGAATCCTCTCCTACCTAGACATCCCCGTCCAGCACATCGATCCGGAGATACTGAAGCGAATGAACCGGCCATCGGACGAAGACCACATTCGGCGGATTTTCTCCTATGCCAGGAAGACGGACCCGCTCTTCGCCCTCAGGACGACGATCATGGTTGGTTTCCCGGGTGAAACTGAATCCCAGTTTTCAAAAGTCCTCGATTTTCTTGAACAGGCCATGATCGACCGTGTCGGCGCCTTTATTTTCTCCCCTGAGGAGGGGACTCCCGCTGCAGCTCTGGAGGGCCGGATCTCTTCCGAAATAGGTGAAGCCCGATACAGGAGGCTCATGGAGCTTCAGTCGGAAATCTCCCGGGAGAGACAGGAGCTTTTCGTGGGCAAAAAACTCGCCGTCCTGATCGACGAGATAGACGAAGAAGACGGTACCGCCTGGGGCAGATCCTACAGGGAAGCTCCCGAAGTCGACGGGCTGGTCGCCGTGTCAGGCGGTACATCCCTCGAGGAAGGACAATTTGTGGAGGTGCGGATTACTGATGCCGCTGAACACGACCTTTTTGCGGAAATTGCCGGGGAATAAGGATTTCTCTTGGTGTGCGGCCACACTCTGCGGTCTCGGCTTTTTCACCGCCATGCCGGGGACGGTGGGATCGGTCGCGGCGTGGCTGGTTTTTGCCCTATATCCTGTCCCCCTGGCGGGTATACTCGCTGTTGTTTTTCTTGGAGTATGGGCCTCTCACCAGTATTCCCGGAAGGAAGGAAAAACGGACCCGGGAGAAGTCATTATCGATGAAGTCGCCGGAACCTGGATTTCAATGTACGGACTTCCGTCGGGCTTTTTCCTCCCCGCGCTTTTTCTCTTCAGGATTTTTGACATCCTGAAGCCGTTTCCGGTGAACGCGTCGGAAAAACTGCCGGGAGGATGGGGAATCATGGCCGATGATATTGTAGCCGGCATTCTCGTGAACAGTATCCTTTCGGTCATCAGGTGGCTGTATTTCGGCGGAGGATGGAGTTCCATTTTTTGACGGCAGGGAGGCGTTCCGTTGAAGCATGCAGTGTTGATCGCCCTGGGTGACGAACTTCTCAGCGGCATTCGCCATGAGGGCAACTGCTCCTGGCTCGCCGGGCGGTTGACCCGGGCGGGCTGGAGGGTTGAGTGTATGGAAATCCTCCCCGACGGAAAAGATTCCCTGTCAAATCACCTGGAAAAATGGGTAGGAAAAACTGACCTCCTGGTCCTTTCGGGAGGTCTTGGGCCGACCCATGACGACTGTACCCGCGAAGCCCTTTCTTCCTTTCTGAAGGTCCCCCTCGAAACGGCGGATGATGCCTACAACAGGATAATAGGCCGATATCCCCCTGAAATGCAGGTTTTATTGGAAAAATGCCGGGATACCCAGGGGACTGTACCCTTGGGAACGCGGGCTGTCCACAATCCCGAAGGATCCGCCCTCGGAATCGCCTTTGAAATTTGCGGAACGAAACTCTTTGCCTTTCCGGGAGTGCCTTCCGAATACCGTGCCATGGCAGAACAGGAACTGTCAGGAGAGATCGCCCCTCTCAGGAACGGAACTGCTTCGGTCCTGGTTGCTGGGTGGCCGGAGAGCCTGTTGAAGGACCGCCTGGCACCTGTCATATCCAGAAAGGAGCTTCATATTTCCATACTTCCTTCACCCGGTCTCGTCGAAATCTTCATGCGGGGGAATCCGGCGGATGTCGTCAGGGCGGAAGCCGATGTACGGCTGTTTGTGCCGGGAGATTGCCTTCCCCCGGAAGCCCGTTCGCTTGAAGAAGCGGTGATTATGGGATCGGAACAACGGGGCCTGAAATTGGCATGTGCTGAATCCTGCACAGGAGGACTGGTGGGAGCGGCTCTTACCTCGGTTCCGGGAAGTTCGGCGGTTTTCTTCGGCACCGCAGTGTGCTATAGTAACACCGCGAAGAAAAGCATACTCTCGGTAAGCGAGGCTACGCTGGATCACTTCGGAGCAGTCAGTTCCCAGTGTGCCGCTGAGATGGCGGAAGGGGCGATCCGCGTTTTCGGAACGGATCTGGCTGTTTCTGTCACGGGAATCGCAGGCCCCGAAGGAGGTTCTGCCCAGAAACCGGTAGGAACCGTCTGGTTCGGCATTGCAGGGAAAGGGAGGACGGAAGCGGTGAAAAGGCTGTTTCCCGGCGACCGGAACGGCATCAGGAAGCGGGCCTGCATGTTCGCTCTCTTGTGTCTCTGGCGGAAAGTGTCGGAGAAAGAATAATGAGCGGCGGCCTGGTTCGCTCTTTCGTCTGCATTCCCCTTCCCGAGGCGGTGAAACGTATCGTCGGGGACCGTGCAGCGGCAATTCGACGGGAACATTCCGGCCTGAAATGGGTTGAAAAGGAACTGTATCATATCACTCTAAGGTTTTGTGGTGAACATCCTCTTTCAGTGCTCGAAGAGTTCAGAAAAAATGCAGAAACCGCGCTTTCCGGAAACAGGCCGGGGCCGGTTTTTCTTCGACTTGGTCAACCTGGAGCCTTTCCGGGAATGAAACGGGCACGGACTTTTTTTATCGGTATCGAAGGGGAAACGGAAAAGCTCGCGAGAATTGCGGAGCTGATTGAATCTGCGGCTGCGGCTGCGGGGATGGGGAAAGAAAACAGGTCCTTCCACCCTCATGTCACCCTTGCCCGTGCAAGACAGTCTGAAGAGATTGTCCCTCCTTCGTTTCAAGTGGAACGATCCGGAGAATGGAGTGCAAAAAACATTCTTTGGATGAAAAGCGAACTTCGGCCCTCCGGTCCTGAATATTTCCTGCTGCAGGAATGGAGCCTTCTCTGAAGTTCCTTTCCCTGACAACAGCGCCGCAAGAAAAAAGAAAGGAGTGGTTTTGTTTGGCGAAGAAGAAAAACCCTCAAACCCGGGAAGATGTCCTTGAACTGGCAATTGAAGACATCCGGAGCAAGTTCGGCGAAGGCTCCATAATGAGACTCGGGGAATCCTTCAGATCCGCTGTGGAAGTTATTCCCACAGGCATACTCCCGCTGGACGTGGCCCTTGGAATAGGAGGGCTTCCGAAAGGGAGAATCGTGGAGATATTCGGTCCCGAGGGCTCGGGGAAAACAACAGTGGCTCTCCATGCAGTCGCCGAGGCCCAAAAGGGCGGAGGAATAGCGGCCTTCATCGATGCCGAGCATGCTCTTGACCCCCGTCTTGCCGCAACCCTCGGAGTGGATGTTCAATCCCTGTACATTGCCCAGCCTGACAGCGGCGAGCAGGCTCTTTACGTCCTCGATACTCTCGTGAGAAGCAGCGCAGTGGATATTGTGGTCGTGGACTCGGTCGCCGCCCTTACCCCCCAGGCGGAGATAGACGGGAAAATTGGGGACAGCCAGGTGGGGCTCCAGGCGCGGCTTATGTCCTATGCGCTCAGAAGGCTCACATCCGCCATTTCGAAGAGCAATTGCGTCGTTGTCTTCATCAATCAGCTTCGGGCAAAAATCAGCACAGGGTACAGCCAGGGCCCCCAGGAAACTACTACCGGAGGACGGGCGCTGAAGTTTTACAGCTCGGTACGGATCGAGGTCAAACGGGGGAAATCCATAACCAAAGGCGACGACACCATCGGCCATGAACTCTGGATGAAGGTGGTGAAAAACAAGCAGGCTCCCCCTTTCAAGACCGGTCACTCCTCCCTCATATATGGAAAAGGAATTCCCAGGGGGATGTCCGTTGTGGACATGGCTATCGACTTCGACGTGGTGAAAAGAAAGGGCTCATGGATCGCCTATAAAGGCGAAACCCTCGCTCAGGGCAAGGAAGCGTTGGCCCAATATCTCGAGGAACATCCGGATCTCATGAAAGAAATAGTGGATGAAGTGCTTTCTCTTGTCTCAAGCGGCCTTGATCTTGGGCTTCCTTCAGGGGAACCCGCCCTTTCGGAAGAAAACGGGGAGGAAGTGCCTTCACTGAATATCGAGGAGGGGATTCTAGACCTCGACGAGGAAGAAAAATAAATTTACACTCTATTTCAATAAAGGTAGAGATATTGATTTATACCTTCTGTAATGTAAGGGATGTCATTAACTATCACAGAAAAATAATCTTTTAGTACGAATAAAAATACAGACAGTATTCATGATGTGTAAAGGCATATTCTATGTGTGATTATTGACAGTCCTCCCTTCCTCGAGTATTATTCTCAGGCACTCTGGCGCTGGCCGAGTGACGCAATTGCACCTTGACAGTTTTATAGGGGAAGGAAAGAGGTAAAAGAGCGAGCCTGAAGCTGAAATTTGAGAGTTTGATCCTGGCTCAGGACGAACGCTGGCGGCGTGCTTAACACATGCAAGTTGAACGGGCATACATGGAAGCTTGCTGAAGTGTATGTTAGTAGCGGACGGGTGAGTAATGCATGAGAAGCTGCCATTGGGAGGGGGACAACAGTTGGAAACGGCTGCTAATACCCCGTATGCCGAAAGGTAAAAGGGAGCAATCCGCCTGATGAGGTGCTCATGTCCTATCAGCTGGTTGGTGGGGTAACGGCCTACCAAGGCGACGACGGGTAGCCGGCCTGAGAGGGTGAACGGCCACACTGGAACTGAGATACGGTCCAGACTCCTACGGGAGGCAGCAGTGGGGAATATTGGGCAATGGGGGAAACCCTGACCCAGCGACGCCGCGTGAGGGAAGACGGCCTTCGGGTTGTAAACCTCTTTTGTACGGGAAGAAGGAAGTGACGGTACTGTACGAATAAGTCCCGGCTAACTACGTGCCAGCAGCCGCGGTAATACGTAGGGGACGAGCGTTGTCCGGAATTACTGGGCGTAAAGGGCGCGCAGGCTGTGCTGCAAGTCAGCTGTGAAATGTCTGGGCTTAACCCGGGCATGCGGTTGAGACTGCAGTGCTGGAGTGCTGTAGAGGCAAGTGGAATTCCCAGTGTAGCGGTGAAATGCGTAGATATTGGGAAGAACACCGGTGGCGAAGGCGACTTGCTGGGCAGCAACTGACGCTGAGGCGCGAAAGCCAGGGGAGCAAACGGGATTAGATACCCCGGTAGTCCTGGCCGTAAACGATGAATGCTAGGTGTGGGTGTAGAGATACATTCGTGCCGGAGTTAACGCGATAAGCATTCCGCCTGGGGAGTACGGTCGCAAGATTGAAACTCAAAGGAATTGACGGGGGCCCGCACAAGCGGTGGAGCACGTGGTTTAATTCGATGCAAACCGAAGAACCTTACCTGGGTTTGACATGTACGTGGTACGGATCTGAAAGGTGAAGGACCTTTTCTTCGGAAGAGGAGCGTACACAGGTGCTGCATGGCTGTCGTCAGCTCGTGTCGTGAGATGTTGGGTTAAGTCCCGCAACGAGCGCAACCCCTGCTGCCAGTTGCCAACGGTTGAAGCCGGGCACTCTGGCGGGACTGCCATCGACAAGATGGAGGAAGGTGGGGATGACGTCAAGTCATCATGGCCCTTATGTCCAGGGCGACACACGTGCTACAATGGTCGGCACAACGGGAAGCGAGGTAGTGATGCCAAGCGGATCCCTTAAAGCCGGTCTCAGTTCGGATTGAAGTCTGCAACTCGACTTCATGAAGCTGGAATCGCTAGTAATCGCAGATCAGCCAAGCTGCGGTGAATACGTTCCCGGGCCTTGTACACACCGCCCGTCACACCACCCGAGTTGGGTGCACCCGAAGCCGGCGGCCTAACCTTTCGAGGAAGGAGCTGTCGAAGGTGTGTCCGGTGAGGGGGGTGAAGTCGTAACAAGGTAGCCGTACCGGAAGGTGCGGCTGGATCACCTCCTTTCTAAGGAGATCTGCAACAACAGGCAGACCTCAAAACTTCAGGAATCGCTTCTCTTTATGCACTGTGTCTTTTGTGTGGGCCGATAGCTCAGTTGGTTAGAGCACGCGGCTGATAACCGCGAGGTCGGAGGTTCGAATCCTCCTCGGCCCACCAATCTCTGGTTTGGGGATGTAGCTCAGTGGGAGAGCGCCTGCCTTGCACGCAGGAAGTCGTCGGTTCGAATCCGATCATCTCCACCAAATGCTTTTTAAGGGCCAGCTAATCCCCATGGAACTTGACAACTTCATAAAGGAAGAAAAACTGAAACGAGGAAAAGGTAATAAGGGCACACGGTGGATGCCTTGGCGCCATCAGCCGATGAAG